>NZ_JBHVCT010000033.1:0-65512 GCF_042803195.1 Streptomyces sp. NPDC057428 | reverse complement strand
CCAGACCCTCCTGGCCACCTGGACCGGCGCCTGCTCGATATGCGGCCAACCCGCACCAACCCCCGAACCACACCACAGGATCTAACAAAGCCCTACTAGCTTAGCTTGGCTTTAAACCCCACCAAGATCATTTCTTGGTGGGGTTTAAAGCCAAGCTAAGGGAAGACGACCGTACGGCGGCCGTTGAGCATGATGCGGCGCTCGGCGTGCCACTTGACGGCGCGTGCCAGCGCCTGGCACTCCACGTCACGTCCGACCGCGACGAGTTGGTCCGGCGTGACGCCGTGCCCGACCCGTTCGACCTCCTGCTCGATGATCGGCCCCTCGTCGAGGTCGGCGGTCACGTAGTGCGCCGTCGCGCCGATCAGCTTCACACCGCGCGCGTGGGCCTGGTGGTAGGGCTTGGCACCCTTGAAACTCGGCAGGAAGGAGTGGTGGATGTTGATGATCCGCCCGCTCAGCTGCTTGCAGAGGTCGTCCGACAGCACCTGCATGTAGCGGGCAAGGACGACCAGTTCGACGTTCTCCCCGCGCACCAGCTCCAGCAGCTGCGCCTCGGCCTCCGGCTTGTTCTCCCTGGTCACGGGGATGTGCCGGAAGGGGATGCCGTACGAGGCGACGAGCTCGGCGAAGTCCGTGTGGTTGGAGACGACGGCCACGATCTCGACCGGCAGCGCGCCGGTGCCGGACCGGAAGAGCAGGTCGTTGAGGCAGTGCCCGAACTTGCTCACCAGCAGCACGACCCGCATGCGGTCGGAGGCCCGGTGTATCTGCCACTCCATCCGGAACGGATCACCGATCGCGGCGAAGCCGGCCCGCAGCTTCTCCACGTCGACCGCCGTGCCCGCCGAGAAGTGCACGCGCATGAAGAAGAGACCGGTGTCATGGTCGCCGAACTGCTGGCTGTCCTCGATGTTGCAGCCGGTCATGTAGAGGTAGCTCGACACGGCGTGCACGATGCCCTGTCGGTCGGGGCAGGAGAGCGTGAGGACGTACTGCTCGGCGGGGCCGTCCGAGGCAGCGGGTACGGATTCGGCGGGCTGCGGCGCGGTCATCCCCGTAGGGTGCCACACCGCCCCGCGCTCACGCCGATCTGGTCATGATGCGGAGCACGTCCAGGGACCGCGGCGGGACGTCGGGGTCCTCGGCGTCGTTGGTGGCGAGCATCACGTGCGCCTCGCGGGCGGCCAGGACGGCCTCCTGCCAGCCCGGATGCTCCAGGTACGCGGAGACGGGGGCGTCGGCGCCTATCTGGTGCATGATGCGCAGCACCCGCAGGGCGGCGACGTCCACGAGGGCGGCCTCCGCGGAGTCACGGAAGATCGTCCCCACGTACTTCTCGGCGGACCAGTTGTCCAGCCAGGTGTCCTCGACCAGGCGGTACACGGCGTCGGTGACGTCCCCGTACCCCTCCCGGCCGGCCAGCCAGCACTCGTGGTGGAAGACGGGGTCGGAGAGCATGTGCAGCGCCGAGCGCACGTTGCTGCGCCAGCGCCACCACGGCATGTCGTTGAGCGGCATGCCGCCCATGGTGGAGGAGCGGCGGCCGCGACGGGAAGTGTTCTCCGAACCTTGCTGCACGGTTGCCGATCGTACGTTCCCTTCCGCCGGGTTCGCACGGGCCCCCGCAATTCACCTTCGCGTCACTCTGTGTCGACCGCGTCACACCGTGGCGTTACCCGCGGCGCGCAAAAGTTCATGCCCATGACCGGACGGCGACGCCTCAGCCCACACCTCCCCTACAGACTCCTCACATCGGCGGTGGCGGGAGTGCTGATGATGTCGGGGTGCGGTTCCCTCCCCGGGGTCTCAGGGAGCTCCAGGGAGCCGGTCTCGGTGATGACCTGGGCCCCGGAGACCTCCGGAGCCGACTCGGTGAACATGGCGGGCATGCCTGCCATGGCCCGGGCCTACGCCCGCTGGATCAACGAGCGGGGCGGGATCGACGGCCACGAGCTGCGCGTGCTCACCTGCGACGAGCGGGACACCCCCGAGGGCGCGTCGAAGTGCGCGCGCCGGGCCGCCGACGAGGGCGTGGCCGCGGTCGTCGGCTCGTACAGCCGGCACGGGCGGGCGTTCCTGGCGCCGCTGGAGGCCGCCGGGATCCCGTACATCGGCGGATACGGCGCCTCGGCCGAGGAGTTCACCAGTTATCTCTCCTACCCGGTCAACGGAGGTCTGGCGGCGCTCGTCGCGGGCAACGGCGAGCAGTTGGCGGCATACTGCGAGCGGGTGGCCCTGGTGCGGCCCGACACCCTCGTCGGCGACAGCCTGCCCGGACTGCTCGATGTGAGCCTCGGCGAACAGAAACTGCCCAAGGAGAACGACATACGGGCGCCCGAGGAAGCCACGTCGTACGACCACCAGGCGGCTGAGGCCATCGAGGCGGCGGGCGACGGCTGCGTGACGGCGGTGCTCGGCAACCGCACGGAGACCTTCTTCGACTCGTTCCGCCGGCTCGGGACCGAGGGCGGCGACGTGCGGATCTCCTCCGTCGCCGGCAGCCTCGACCAGCCGCTCATCAACCGCACCGGCGGCCCCGCGAGCCCCTTCGAGGGCGCGTACGTCACCGGCTGGTACCCGGCTCCGGGTGACGCCCGCTGGAACGAGATGCGCGGGGTGATCCGGAAGTACGCCTTCGGGGACAACAGGGTCGACCCCGAGGACACTGGGGTGCAGACCACCTGGATCGCGTACACCGTGCTCGAGGCGGTCATCGAGGCCATGGACCGGCCCGACATCGCGGCGGGCGGTGTCTCGGTGAGTCTGAACCGCGGCACCGAGGTGGACACCGGCGGGCTGACGCCGCCCCTGCGCTGGCGCTTCCAGGATGTGGTCGGCTCGCGGGAATACGCCCGCGTCGTCAACGCTCAGGTGACGTTCCAGGTGGTGAGGAGCGGCCGCCTGACGGCGGCGAAGAAGGGGTTCGTCGACGTCACCGACACCCTCCTGGACGCCGACTGACCCACCGTCGCACCGTCCCGACGGCCTCCGGCATCCCGTCAGCAGCGGTGCCGGAGGCTCTCCTGTGCGACCAGGCGTCAGAGCTGCGTAGGGGCGCGCTCGGTCAGCCCGTACTTCCGCGCGATGGAGTTCCAGAGTTTCGAGGCCTCGCGCTTGGCCGTGGTGGCCTCGCCGCTGGCCGCGTTGGCCTTGGCCGTCTCGCCGGTGGAACGGGCGTGGCCGCCCTTGCAGACCTTCTTGTCGTTCTTCGCCTGCCCGGCCCAGGCGGCGTAGCGGTCGTCGGCCTCGGCCGAAGCCTGCCACGCCTTGGTCAGCGAGGCCTTGAGCTCGGCGTTCGCGGGGAGCTTGTCGACACTGAGCGCCTCGAGCCGGGTCACCAGGTCGCGGCGCTGGCCTGCCGCGCCCGAGAGGTCGGCGGCCGCCTGGTCGAGGGCACGGCAGTTCTTGGTCTTCTCCACCGCACCGATCACGGCCGCGCGGCTGTTGTTGCTGTCGGCGAGGAGCTTGTCCAGCGCCTCCGCCTGAGGCTTCGCCGGGTCGTCGGCCGCCTGCGTGGAGGGATCGCTCCCGGCCGAACTCTGCGAGGCCACCGGCTGCTTGGCGTCCTCGGAGTCGTCGCCGCCGCTCATCAGGGCGCCCGCGCCGAGACCGATGACGGCGCAGCCGACGACGACCGCGGCGATCAGCGGGATGTGCGCGGAGCGTTTTCGCTGCGGGCCGCGGTCCAGGTCCTCCGGCTCCTGTCTGCCGTGGAGGCCCTGGAGACCCGACTGGAAGGGCTGGCCGCCGTGCGGGGGCTGCGGCTGCGCCGGACCGCCCGGGTAGGCCTGGTTCGGCTGCTGGGGGCGCTGCTGCTGTCCCTGGTCGTAGCGGGGCATCTGCTGCGTCCCTGCCGCGGGCTCGTCGCTGCGGAAGAGGCTGTCGAACTCCGCGGGCGGCTGGCGGTCGCCGGGCGCCCCGGGACGTATGCCGTAGGGAGCACCGCCGGGCACGGGGGGTATGTACTGGGTCGCGTCGGCGTCACCCGGCTGCGCGGGCGGCAGGTACTGGGTGGACTCCGCAGCGCGCTCGGGCGGCATCCCGCCCGGCCCGTGGCCGCCGGGGACGGGCGCGATGTACTGCGTGGCGTCGGCCTCCCCGCCCTGCGGCTGACCGTGCCCGGCCTCGGGCGGCAGCGGCTGCGCGTACTGCTGCTGGTACGGGTCGTGCTGGGGCGCGTACTGCTGCTGGTACGGGTCGTGCTGCTGCGCATAGCCCTGCTGGGGCTGCTCCGGTGGAAGCTGACCCGGTGCGTGGCCGTCCTGGGGGCCGGCGGGCCCCCAGGGGCTGCCCCACGGCTGCCCGCCCGCGGGGGCGGCCTGGTCCGGCTGCCCGCCCCCGGGCGCCGGGGTCCAGCGGGCACCACCCTCTGCGGGCAGCACGACACCTTCGTGCGCGGGCCGTACAGCAGGGAGCTGCTGCTCGTCACCCTGTCCGCTCTGCGTCACCGGGACTCCTACGTGTCAACCTATGGAATCGTCGGCTCACGCTACCGGGTGGCTGCCGCCGGGCGCCAAGTGCCCGGGAGCGCTCACCACCCCTTCACACGGCGGTATCGCGCCGCGCGCCACGGCGCTGTTCACGGGCAACTCGCCCGCAGGCCAGGTCAGGCGGCCTGGAGTTCGAGTCTGGCGCCGAATTCACGGACCGCGGGCTCGCTCCCGAACGGCTCCAGCCGCTGCTGGAGGTCGTCGAGATATTCGGCACCACGGCTGGAGCGCACCGTCCCCAGCAGTTCCATCGCCCGCAGGCCCGTGTGGCACGCCTGCTCCACCTCGCGCTGCTGCACCTGCGCCGTGGCCAGCAGGACGAGACCGATGCCGCGGCGCCGGGCCCGCGACTCCGGGAGGGCGCCCAGGGCCTCCTTCGCCCGGCGGGCGGCGGGCTCGGCCTGCCCCAGGTCGCGGTGGCAGTGCGCCAGCTCGTCCGCGAGGTAGCCCTCGTCGAAGTGGGAGATCCAGCCGGGGTCGTCGCCGGTGTCCGGGTCCGCCTGCTCCAGGGCGGCCAGTGCCCTGGACGCGGACGCCTGGCAGGTGCGGGCGTCACCCATCAGCGCGTGGCCCCGGGCCTCCGCCGCGTGGAACATCGCCTCCGCACGCGGGGTGACCCGGCCCCGGGCCCCCTCCTGCGCGGCCCGCGCCAGCTGGGCGATCTCGCGCGGGTTGCCCAGCTGCGCGGCGAGATGGCTCATGGACGCCGCCAGCACGTAACCGCCGTACGCCCGGTCGCCCGCGGCCTGGGCCAGGCGCAGCGCCTGGATGTAGTACCGCTGGGCGAGGCCCGGCTGTCCGGTGTCGACGGCCATGTAACCGGCGAGCTCGGTCAGCCGCGCCACCGCCCCGAAGAGCTCCCGGCCGACCGATTCGCGGTACGCCCCCGAAAGCAGCCCGGACACCACGCTGTTGAGGTAGTGCACGAGGACGGGCCGCACGTGTCCGCTGCCGAAGCGGTGGTCGAGGTCGACCAGCGCGGCGGTCATGGCCCGCACCGCCTCCACGTCCGGCATGCCCACCCTGCTCCCGGCCGAACGCGCCACCTGTGGGTCGGCGCCCGTGATCAGCCAGTCGCGGCTCGGCTCGACCAGGGCGGACGCCGCCACCGCCGACCCGGACAGCAGGTCACGGCGGCCCACGTCGCTGCGCCACAACTCGCAGACCTGCTCGATGGCGCCGACGACGGTGGGGGCGAACTGCAGCCCCACACCCGAGGCCAGGCTCTTGCCGTTGGCCATGCCGATCTCGTCGATGGTGACCGTGCGGCCGAGCTTGCGGCCGATCGCCTCCGCGATGATCCCCGGCGCCCTGCCGCGCGGCTGCTGACCGCGCAGCCAGCGGGCCACCGACGTCTTGTCGTAGCGGAGGTCCACGCCGCGCTCAGCGCCCACCATGTTCACGCGGCGGGCGAGACCGGCGTTGGAGCAGGCCGCCTCCTGGATGAGCGTCTGGAGCCGTTCGTTCGGCTGGCGGGCGACGAGAGGCCTGGCTGCCATGTTTTCCCCCTGGGACCGCAGTGACCGGTGGTGGGATCACTGCCCGGAACGACACAAGAAATGCGCATATTCATCTGTATTGAGTACGAGCAGTGGCGAGTTGGCACAGTCCTGCGAGTGGTTACCCGCCGAACGGAGCCCGGCCTCCCGCGCGCCCCTGCCCGTGCCTCCGTGCGCCCCACGTGCAGGATCGATCCACCGTGAAGTGCGCACGCGCGCCCGTAACCCCATGTGGCGCCGGGAGTTGAGTGGGACGTGGAAGAGCCCATCGGAGTGAAGGAATCCGCAGACGTGCCCAAACAGCGGGGTGAACAGCTGCTCGAGGCCGCTGCCTGGTACGCCCAGGAGCGGCACTGGGACGTGTTCCCCGGCACCTGGCTGGAGCCCGTCGGAGGGACGGAGCGGTGCTCGTGCAAAGACACGGGCTGCGGCGCCCCCGGGGCCCATCCCACCCGGGCCGACTGGGCGGACCAGGCGACGGGCAGCGCGGCGGCCGCCCGCCGGATGTGGGCCAGGCAGCCCGGGTCGTCGGTGCTCCTGCCGGCCGGCCGGACCTTCGACGCCCTCGATGTGCCCGAGGCCGCCGGGTTCCTGGCGCTGGCCAGGATGGAACGGATGGGACTCGCCCTCGGCCCGGTGACCCGGACACCCGACCGGCGGATGCTCTTCCTCGTCCTACCGGGCGTCGCGGCGAAGGCGCCCGAGCTGGTGCGCCAACTGGGCTGGGACGCACGGGCGATCGGCCTGGTGGGGCGCGGCGAGGGTGAGTACATCACCGGCCCGCCGACCAGGACGGCCCGTGGCGTCGTCCAGTGGGCACGCCGTCCGTCCCGCGCCAACCTCTGGCTGCCCGAGGCGGACGAGCTGATCAGCCCGCTCGCCTACGCCTGTGCGCGCGAGACAGCGGACGCCAGGACGCGCCTTTCGTAGGGTGGTCCCCAACACGCGGGGACAGCGAAAGGCAGTGCCATGCCGGAGCAGGCGGACATCGTGGGCGAAACGGGTACGGCGGACGGGGCGCTCACGCCACCGCCCGCCGTACGGGTCGAGGGGCTGTGGAAGCGGTTCGGGGAGCAGATCGCGGTCGGCGGGATCGATCTGGAGCTGCCCGCAGGCCAGTTCATCGGCCTGGTGGGCCCCAACGGCGCGGGGAAGACCACCACGCTCTCGATGGCGACCGGGCTCCTGCGGCCCGACATGGGGCGCATCGAGGTCGGCGGACACGACGTGTGGCGCGACCCCGTCGAGGTCAAGTCCCGGATCGGGGTGCTCCCCGAGGGGCTGCGGCTGTTCGAGCGCCTCTCGGGCCGTGAACTCCTGGCGTACACGGGCCGGCTGCGCGGTCTTCCGGGCGCCGAGGTGGACAAGCGGGCTACTCAGCTCCTCGACGTCCTCGACCTCGCGGGGGCCCAGCACAAGCTGGTCGTGGACTACTCCACCGGGATGCGCAAGAAGATCGGGCTGGCGTCCGCGCTGCTGCACAACCCCGAAGTCCTCTTCCTGGACGAACCGTTCGAGGGCGTCGATCCGGTGTCGGCGCAGACGATCCGCGGGGTACTGGAGCGCTACACCCGCTCCGGGGCCACCGTGGTCTTCTCCAGCCATGTGATGGAACTCGTCGAGTCGCTCTGCGACTGGGTGGCCGTCATGGCAGGCGGCCGGATCCGCGCCCACGGCACGCTCGCCGAGGTGCGCGGGGATGCCTCCTCACTGCAGGACGCCTTCCTGGAACTGGTCGGCGCGGGCGCACGCGACACCGGGGATTCCCTGGACTGGCTGGGCGGTGCGCGATGACGGTGCTGGACACTCCTGCGGGAACCACCGTCCCGGCGGTACGCGGCCAGGGTCTCGTCCCCGTCTTCGTACGGCTGAAGCTGTCCCTGCTGCGCAACGGTCTGCGCCAGTCGTCCGGCCGGCGGGCGGCGTACGTCGCGTCGCTCGTCGCCGCGCTGCTGCTCGCGGCGGGGCAGGTGACCGGCCTGGTCCTGCTGCGCGGGCACACGCAGGCGGGCACGCTGGTCGTGCTGCTCACCGGCGTGGTCGCCCTGGGCTGGGCCGTGATGCCCCTGTTCTTCCCCGGCGGTGACGAGACCCTGGACCCGAGCCGGCTGGTCATGCTGCCGCTGCGCCCCCGGCGGCTGATCGGGGCGCTGCTGGCGGCGTCGCTGATCGGCATCGGACCGCTCTTCACGCTCGCCCTGGCCGTCGGCTCCGTGATCGCGGTGGCGCACGGGGCGGTGGCGGCCCTGTTCGGGGTGGTCGCCGTCCCGCTGACGCTGCTGGTGTGCGTGGCGCTGGCACGGTCAGTCGCCACGGCCAACGTCCGGCTGCTGACCTCGCGCAAGGGCCGCGACCTCGCCGTGCTGAGCGGTCTGGTGATCGCGGTGGGCATCCAGTTCGTCAACTTCGGCGCCCAGCGACTCGGCCGCGCCGGCGGGCTGTCCTCCCTCGAACCGGCCGCGGACCTGGTGCGCTGGCTGCCCCCGGCCTCGGCGCTCGGCGCGGTGGGGTCGGCGTCCGACGGGGCGTACGGCACGGCCCTCTCGCAGTTGCTCGTCTCGCTGCTCGCGCTGGGCCTCCTCATGGGTCTGTGGCAGCGCAGCCTGGTGAAGCTGATGACCTCGCCCGACGGCTCGACGATCGCCGCCGCGGAACCGTCCAGCACCCGTTCCGGCAGCGGCCGTACGGGGCTCTTCGGGCTGCTCCCGGACGGGCGCACGGGCACGGTCGTCGAGCGCAGCCTGAGGTACATCGTGCGGGACCCGAAGACGAAGGCGTCCTGGGTGACTGCGCTGGCGATCGGGCTGATCGTGCCGGTGCTCAACGCGGCGCAGGGGGCCGGGTCGCTCTACGTCTCCTGTTTCGCGGCCGGGATGCTCGGCATGCAGATGTACAACCAGTTCGGCCAGGACACCTCCGCCTTCTGGATGGTGGCTCTGACGATCTCCTCCGCCAGGGACGCGTACGTCGAACTGCGGGCCCGGGCGGTGGCCCTGCTGCTGATCACTCTTCCCTACACGGTCCTGGTGACGGTGGTGACGGCGGCCGTGCTCGGTGACTGGGCGGCGCTGCCCGGGGTCATGGGGCTGTCGTTCGCCCTGCTCGGGGCGATGCTGGCGACGGGCGCCGTGGCCTCGGCGCTGTTCCCCTACTCCATCCCGCAGGACGGCGCGTTCAAGAACGTCGCGCCAGGCCAGACCGGGCTGGCCTGGATCTCCATCCTGGGGGGCGTGGTGTCGGCGGCCGTGCTGAGCGCACCCGTGATCGGGCTGACCCTCTGGCTGCACCTCGGCGGCCGTCACGACTGGCTGTGGCTGCTGCTGCCGGTGGGCGCGGTGTACGGGACGTCTCTCGGATGGCTCGGCGTGCGGCTGGCCGCGCCGCGCACAGCGGACCGGCTCCCGGAGATCCTGACCGCGGTCAGCAAGGGCTGAGACCGGGCATCACGCGTGGCCGGGTACCGGCCGGGGGCCGTGGCCTTCGGCCGGGCCGGCACAGGTCGGTGCCCTTCAGGGGCTGACGTGTTCCCGGACGTCCTCGGCGAGCTGTTCCAGGAACGGCTCCACCGCGCTCCGCCAGCCCTCCGGCCGGTCGTAGTGGACGAGATGACCGGCGTCCGCCACCTCCGCGTACTGCCCGCGGGGCAGGACACGGACCATCTCCTGGGCCTCGGCCCTGCCCAGTTCGCCGTCGATCCCGCGCAGGACCAGGGTGGGACAGCACACCTGCGCGAGTTCCTCCCAGTGGGCGTCGTAGACCCACGTGGCCCGTGACGTGAGCATCTGCTCCCGCGAGAACACCGGCCGCCAGCCGTCCTGGCTCTCCGCCATCACCTCGGCGAAGAACTCGCCTCTCGAGGGGGTGGGCCGCTCGACCCAGGGATCGTCCTCGCCGAACCATTTCCGCACCTCCGCCAGGGACCCGAAGGGCAGCGGCCAGGAGTTGAACCAGTCCTCCCACTCGCGCTGCGAGGCGGCCCCGAGCGCGGAGGCCCGCATGTCGCAGATGATCAGGGCCTTGACCAGGTCGGGACGCTTCGCGGCGAGCTGCCAGGCGGTGAGCGCGCCCATCGAGTGCCCGATCAGGGTGACGGGGGCGAGACCCAGCTGTTCGATGGCGGCCTCGGCATCGGCGACGTACGCGTCCCGGGTGTAAGGACCTTCTGCCGGCTTCTCGCTGCGGCCGTGGCCCCGCTGGTCGAGACCGACCGGCCGGTGGCGTTCGGAGAGCCAGCGTGCGGTGGAGGCCCAGTGCGCGGCCCGGCCCATCAGCCCGTGAAGCATCAAGATGCCGGCGCCGTGAGCGGCCTCGGCGCCGCCTTTGGGCTTATCGGCGAACTCCCAGGCCGCGAGGCGTACGCCGTCGGTCCCGGTCACATCGATGCGCCGCACCATAGGTTCTGGCACCCCCTTCTGGTCCTCGATCACCATGTGGTCGCGTTCACCAGGCTATCGAACCTTTATTCGAAAACTCGGCTTCGGCTCGCAACATCCCACGTTTGAGTGACAGCGGTTCAGGATTGACGCCCGCCGCCCCGGGGAGACCTTCAGCGGGAAGCGGACCACTCGGGGACAGGGGTTCGCGGGGACTGACCTCGAGAGCTCGGGGCTCCAGGTCAGCACAGGGGAGGACCGGCCCCGGCGCCCATCGGCGCCGGGGCCTTCCCCTGCTCCGGAACGCTCGGCTCCGCGGGGGCGCCGGCCCGACGGGTCGGAAGGAGGGTCCAGTCGCAGGGAAGGGCCCGGCAGATGCGCGAGCGGACCCGTCGGCACCGATGCCGGGCCACGGAAACCACCCGGGCCGAGTCCGGCGGCGCACGGCGCGGGCAGGAAACCTCGCGGCCGGCCCCGGCGGGTGCCCGGAGCAGTGTGAACGCCCCGTGCGACCGGGTGGGCACCGGGAAGTCCGGCAGGCGCCTCGCGGCGCACGCGCCAGTATGACGGGCGCATTCCCTGCTCCCTCCCCGACCGCGCGGCGGACTCCGCCGGCACCCTCAGGTCATATGCCTGGCCACAGCCTGGCACGCGTTTCGCCCGGGCGCTGCGATTCCGGGCGGAAAACAGAAAGCGGGCTTACCGGTTCACATCTGCACGTGCATCCGCACCGGCGCATGCACGTGCCGACAGCCCACCGGTGTCTGCATCGCCACCGGTCAGCGCTTCGCTACGAAGACGTGCGAGGCGACTTCGGCGTTCAGCTCGGCCGCCTCACCGCTCGATCCGACCAGCACGCCGCCGGCCGACTCGGTGACGCTGACGACGGAACCGGGCTGCACGCCCGCCCTCCGCAGCGTGTACATCAGCTGTGCGTCCGTCTGGATCGGCTCGCCGATCCGGCGCACCACCACGGTCTTGCCCTCGGCGCCGGGGTGGAGCTCGGACAGGCTGACCATGCCCTCGTCCAGGAACGGATCGGCCTCGGCCTTCTCGCCCAGCTCCTCCAGACCCGGGATCGGGTTTCCGTACGGGGACTCCGTCGGGTGACGCAGGAGCTCCAGCACGCGACGCTCCACCGCCTCGCTCATCACGTGCTCCCAGCGGCATGCCTCGGCGTGGACCTGCTCCCACTCCAGGCCGATCACGTCGACGAGCAGGCACTCGGCGAGCCGGTGCTTGCGCATCACCCGGGTCGCCAGGCGGCGCCCCTCCTCGGTCAGTTCCAGATGGCGGTCGCCCGCGACCTGGACCAGGCCGTCCCGCTCCATGCGCGCCACCGTCTGGCTGACCGTCGGACCGCTCTGGTCCAGCCGTTCGGCGATCCGGGCGCGCATCGGGACCACGCCTTCCTCTTCGAGCTCGAGGATGGTGCGGAGATACATCTCCGTTGTGTCGATCAGTCCGGACATACGTGCCCCTCGATGCTGTGACATGAAGTCGTCGTGCGATGGCCCCCACCAATTCTGACGCATACGGCCGACAACCGTGCCGCGCCGATGCAAGCCCCGTGCAGCGGGCGGGCCCCGAGCGCTATTGACAGCCCACTGGTCCAGACCGCAACGTGATCCGCGACACGGGCACCGCACGGGCCCCTTCCCCCGCAGGAAAGGCCTCCTCGATGAGCGACAGCAAGCTCGCCGGTCAGTTCTTCGACGCAGCGATCGGCCTGCTGGAGCGGGTGCGCGACGAGGAGGCCGGAGCTGTCGCGGCCGCCGGTGCCGCGATCGCCGACACCGTCGCCTCGGGGGGCCGGCTCTTCGCCTTCGGCGCCGGGCACTCCTCGCTCGCCGCGCAGGACGTGGTCTACCGGGCGGGCGGACTGGCCCTGATGAACCTGCTCGCCGTACCGGGCACGCTGGGGGTCGACGTCATGCCGGCCACGCTGGGCTCCGCGCTGGAGCGGGTCGACGGCCTGGCGGGCGCCGTGCTCGACTCCAGCCCCGCCCGGTCCGGCGACCTCCTCGTGGTCATCTCCCTTTCGGGGCGCAACGCCCTGCCCGTGGAGATGGCCCAGAACGCGCGCGCCCTCGGTCTCACGGTCGTCGGCGTCACTTCCGTCGCCTACACGACGGGCACGAAGTCGCGGCACGTCTCGGGCGGATTCCTGCGGGACCACTGCGACATCGTGCTCGACAGCAAGATCGCGATCGGTGACGCGGAGCTGACAGCGGACGGCGTCGCGGCCCCCTTCGCACCGGCCTCGACGGTGGTCACCAGCGCACTCATGCAGGCCATGATGGCCACCGCCGCCGAGGAGCTCGTCGCCCGGGGCATCGAGCCCCCACTGCTCCGCTCCGGCAACGTCGACGGCGGACACGAATGGAACGGCCGCGTGATGCGGGAGTACGGGGACCGGATCTTCTACCGCCACTGAGGCCCTGAGCCACCTGCCGCGTACCGCCTCACTGCGCCTCCAGGACCCCTTCCGGCCCCGCCGTCAGCAGGGCCAGGTCAACGGCCGAGGCGACCCGCACCGCCACGCTCTCCGCGTACGTCACGTCGGGGCGCTCGAAGGCGCCGCGGTTGGCGGCTCGCAGGAACGTCACCACGCCCAGCGTCCGCCCCCTGCTCCGCAGCACCGCGCACAGGGCGTGCGCGGAGTCGCGGGGCCACCGGTGCTCCACCGCCCACGGTTCGCCCGCCCCGGCCGGCGCCGCCGCGCGGACGCAACCCGTGCGCTCCAGCGCCTGCACGGCCGGGTGCCCCCTGCCGTACCGCACCGGGATCGATCCGCCGGAGACGGGCAGACACGGGCCGGGGGCGTCGGACGGCGTGGCGGCGGCCCGCACGAGCCGCTCCCCCGAGGCGTGGTCCTTCAGCAGGTCCACCACCACGTGGTCGGCGAACCCCGCCAGTGCGTAGTCCAGCGAGGTGGTCGCCGCCTCCATCGGATCCTCGCACTCGGACGCCTGCCGGGCCGCCCGGTGCAGCTGGTTCGCCCGGAACCGCACCCGGTCCGCGTCCTGAGCCGCGAGCTTCGACGCCGTGACGTCCCGGAACAGCCAGCCGACCCCGAGCGGGACGGGTTCCTCCGCCAGCGGCGAGGCCAGCCGCAGGAACCCGCTGCGCCAGCAGCGCCGCCGGTCGCCGTCCGCGGTGCGCAGGGTCACCCAGAGCTCGGCCGGGGAGGACGGGGCGCCCTCGGCGAGGACGTGCTGCAGGGCGCCCTCCAGATCCTCGACGCCCTGCACGAGCAGCTCGCCCAGCGGACGCCCCAGCGGGGTGACGCGCCCGCCTCCCAGCGCCCGGGCCGCGTAGGCGTTGACCACGGTGGGCCGCAGGTCCACGTCGACCAGGACCACACCCCAGGACGCGTCCTCGAAGAGGGCCTCGCTGAGCGCGATGGACCGCTCGAGATCGATCTGTGCGTGCACCTCGCCGAACGCGCAGTAGACCCCGGCCGGCCTTCCGTCCTCGCCGCGCACCCGCGCCGACTGGGTCCGCACGAGGACCCGCCCGCCGTCCTTGCGCAGCAGGGCGAACTCGTGGACCTGCCGTCCCGGGGCGTGCATGGCCGACATCAGCCGCTTCTGCACGTCACCCGCGTCCGCGCTCCGCACGGCCCAGCCGGCGAACCCCCGCCGTCCGACGGCCTCGGCGGCGGACCAGCCGAGGATCCGCTCGGCCTCACGGTTCCAGTGGGTGATGGTGCCCTGCGCGTCGAAGGCGCACAGGGCGGCGTCCATGCCGTCGAGGAGCGCGGCGAGCAACTGTGATCCCGGGATCGGCGCCGCGGCGGTCTCCCGCTCCGGGTCCTCGTCGGGACCGAGCGCGTCGGTGGTCCCGGTGCTCCTGGAAGCACTCACTCCGCACCTCCCGCAGGGCGTCTTCCGCGTCGTGTTCCGCATTGCCGCACGTCAGACCATTGAACTCGACTGTGAGCCACCACACAGCCACTTCCCGGAAATCCGGTGTCCACCGGTGACGGCCGGTGTACGGGGAGAGGCGCGGATAAACCGCTTGTGCGGCCGCGGGGAGCTTCTTAGGCTGTACGTACACGTTGAAAGGAGGTGATCCGAAAAGTGCGGTCTTATCGGATTCGTGAGGTGGCTGCGGGCTGACAGCCCGTCGTCGCACACAGTGCACCTCGGCAGGCTGTCTGCCGAAACCCAAGCAGTCACCGACCCGCAGGCTCGCCGGTAGATCCGGCCGGCTCCTCCGCAAGGAGGGACCAGAGCCTGCGGGTTTCCGCGTTCCCGCTCCGGGGCCCGTCACGCCGGGCCCGGAGCGGGAGCGCGCCCTCACGGGCTGAGGCGCTCCACCCGCCATCCCGCGTCCTCACGCACGTACCGCAACCGGTCGTGCAGCCGGTTCGTGTGGCCCTGCCAGAACTCGATCGCGTCCGGCACCACGCGGAAACCGCCCCACTGCGGCGGCGCGGGTACCTTCTCGCCCTCGGGATAGCGCGCGGCCAGTTCGTCGTAGCGCTCGACGAGCTCCTGGCGGGAGCCGATCACCGACGACTGCTCGCTCGCCCAGGCGCCCAGCTGTGAGCCGTGCGGGCGGGTGCGGAAGTACGCGACGGTCTCCTCGCGGCCGACCCGGGCCGCGGTGCCGGTGACGACGACCTGGCGGGCCAGCGGGTGCCAGGGGAAGAGCAGCGAGACGTACGGGTTCGCCGTCAGTTCGCGGCCCTTGCGGGACCCGTAGTTGGTGAAGAAGACGAAGCCCCGGCCGTCGTACTGCTTCAGCAGCACCGTGCGGGAGGACGGCCTGCCGTCGGGGGTCGCGGTCGAGACGACCATCGCGTTCGGCTCGTGGAGCCCGCCGCCCCGGGCGACCTCGCTGAACCAGTGGGCGAACTGGTCCATGGGGTCGGCCGCGAGGTCCTTCTCGGTGAAGTCCTCGGAACGGTACTGCTCGCGCATCACGGCCGGATCGGTGGTGCAATCGGATGCAGAGGCGCCAGAGGAGGCGGGAGCGGAGGACGGAGTGGCATCAGCTGTGGGCACGGGGGCCATCCTGCCGCAGCGGACCGGTGTACCCGGCGGGCAGGGGCGAGATCACCGGAGGGCGAGCCGGGATGCCGTCCCGGACGTCGTCCCCCTTCCCCGCGTCGTGCGCACCCGCCAGTATCGTGGTCAGGCCTCCGGGCCGTCATGCAGCCGCCGAGCCGAGGGAGCCGCCCGATGTCCGACTTCGTACCCGGACTTGAAGGAGTCGTCGCGTTCGAGACGGAGATCGCCGAACCCGACAAGGAGGGCGGCTCGCTCCGATACCGCGGCGTCGACATCGAGGACCTCGTCGGCCGTGTGTCGTTCGGCAACGTCTGGGGCCTGCTGGTGGACGGGGCGTTCAACCCCGGCCTGCCGCCCGCCGAACCCTTCCCGATCCCGGTGCACTCCGGCGACATCCGCGTCGACGTGCAGTCCGCGCTCGCCATGCTGGCCCCGGTGTGGGGGCTGAAACCACTCCTGGACATCGACGAGGCGACGGCGCGCGACGACCTGGCGCGGGCCGCCGTGATGGCCCTGTCGTACGTCGCCCAGTCGGCCCGTGGCCAGGGCCTGCCGATGGTCCCGCAGAGCGAGATCGACAAGGCGGAGTCGGTGGTCGAGCGGTTCATGATCCGCTGGCGCGGTGAGCCGGACCCGAAGCACGTCAAGGCCGTCGACGCCTACTGGACGTCGGCCGCCGAACACGGCATGAACGCCTCGACGTTCACCGCCCGCGTCATCGCGTCCACGGGCGCCGACGTCTCGGCCGCCCTCTCCGGTGCGGTGGGCGCGATGTCGGGCCCGCTGCACGGCGGCGCCCCGTCCCGGGTCCTCGGCATGATCGAGGAGATCGAACGGACCGGCGACGCCGCGGCCTACGTGAGGCAGGCGCTGGACAAGGGCGAGCGCCTGATGGGCTTCGGCCACCGCGTCTACCGCGCCGAGGACCCCCGGGCCCGCGTGCTGCGCCGCACGGCCCGCGAGCTGGCCGCCCCGCGCTTCGAGGTGGCGGAGGCCCTGGAGAAGGCCGCCCTGGAGGAGCTGCACGCGCGCCGGCCGGACCGCGTCCTGGCGACGAACGTCGAGTTCTGGGCGGCGATCGTGCTGGACTTCGCCGAGGTCCCGGCGCACATGTTCACGTCGATGTTCAGCTGCGCCCGTACGGCGGGCTGGTCGGCGCACATCCTGGAGCAGAAGCGCACGGGCCGCCTGGTGCGCCCCTCGGCGACGTACGTCGGCCCGGGCACGCGCGACCCGCGCGAGATCGAGGGCTACGACCAGCTCGCGGACCTGGGGAACTGACGGGAGGGGCGATCGACGGCCGGTCACACGCCGTCGGTCGCCTGCTCACCCGAGGCATCGCCCAGCCGTCTCCCTCGGCTCTCGGCCACGCGCCTCACGTCGCCCAGCGACTCGGCCAGCCGGCACGCGAGGTAGTGCACCTGCACGCTCGTCGACCGCCGGTCGGCCAGGATGTCGGCCGCGTGGCCGAGCAGCTCACCGGCCATGGACAGCTGCGCCGCCTCGACACGGTCCGCCATCCGGGACACCTTGCCGGCCCCGTCCCCGAGGAGATAGCAGGGATCGCCGCTCGTCGTCGTCCACGGGAGCAACCGCGCGGCTCCGGAATTCGTCCTCACGCTGCCGTCTCCGTCCGGGCGATACGGTCCTGCATGGCTTCCTGCTTTCCTCGGGTTTCGTGGACACGCCACACGAAGGAGCGAATGGCTGCGCTCCGTGTCCAACTCTTCACAGCCTGGGACCGCTTGTCGCTACGCTGCCAGGGGTTCGCGCCTGACAGCGCGCCTGTCATCCCGGGGAGTTGGTCTCATGGCGTCGCCTCACAGGCCGCGTACGGCACGAGCGAAGTACGGCGAGGAACTGCGTCTCAGGCGCACGACGGCCGGTCTGACCCAGGAGGCGCTGAGCGAGCAGATCGTGTGCTCGCCGACGCTCATCAGCCACTTCGAGGCGGGCCGTCGACTGCCGAACCCGGACGACGCCCAGCGGATCGACCGGGCGCTGAGTACGGACGGGTTCTTCGCCCGGTGGCTGGAGGATCTGGACACGAAGTTCGTCGACCACTTCGCAGCAGTGGCCGAGCTGGAACGGCAGGCCACAGAGATCCGGCAATTCGCCCCAGCCCTCGTTCCCGGGCTCCTTCAGACCGAGGGTTACGCCCGCGCACTGTTCTCCGCCTACAGGCCGAACCATCAATCTGCGGAGCTTGACAGGGACGTTGTCATCCGAACAGAGCGTGCCCAGGTGCTTGACGGGCCGATCAAGCCAGTCGTCTGGACGATCCTCGACGAAGCCGTGCTCCGCCGCCAGGTAGGAGGACCTCAGGTCATGGCAGAGCAACTCCGCAAGATCGCGGATATGGCAGCCGCCGGCCGCCTTCGGCTGCACGTACTGCCATTCGGAGCGGGTGCGTACGCCCTCCAGGAGGGGCTGCTTACCCTCATGAGCTTTCAGGACTCCGCACCCGTGGCGTACGTCGAAGGCTTCCTCTCGGGAAGCCTTCTCGACGATCCCTCACTGGTGAGGACCAGTCAGACGGCCTACGCTCTTGCGCTGAGTGACGCGATGTCGCGCCGCGAATCATTGACCGCCATCCGGGCGGCAGCGGAGGAACACAAAAATGGCCAGCACTGAGCACCGCGTATCCGACTCGTCCACGCTCGCTCGGTGGTACAAGTCCAGCTACAGCGGCGGCAGCCAGGGCGAATGCCTCGAAGTGGCCCGCGGCTACGACGTCGTCCCCGTGCGTGACAGCAAGGTCTCCCACGGACCGGCCGTGATCGCGTCCACGGCAAGCTGGTCGGTCTTCGTCACAGCTGTCAGGAACGGCTCACTCGACCTCGACGGCTGACCGGTCCCTCCCGACGGACCACCAGGCGCGGCCCGAAGCTCGGATCTCGCGTCCCGGGATCCGAGCCCCGGGACCGGCCGGTTCACTCCTCAGGGTGTAAGTGAAGACGGCTGCGCCCGAAGCCCGAGCTTCGGGATCCGGGCGTCGGGATGCGGGCTCCGGGATTCGAGCGCCTTCTTGTAACCGGTAGGGAAAAGAAGGGTTTTGGGAAACCTCCCCCACCTCCCTACCCCGTCACGGCCAGCAAGTATGACTAATCGTGATCAGCTTGCGGCGAAGCGTCACGCTTGCTTACGGTGCGACCAAACGAACGACCCCGACGCGGTGTTAACAGCACCGGCCGGGGTCTCACCCCACGATCGAAGAAGGCGATCCCGTGGCTACCCAGCACATTAGTCCTGCCCTCCGCACCCCCGCACGCTCCCGCCCGTACCCGATGGCGAATCCCGGTTACGGCAAGCGGTCGATGCCGGACCAGTCCCCCGCGTGCGCCGACGACTTCACCCTCCTGCCTCCGCGTGAGCGCTCCATCGCCGGGTTCATCGACCACCTTCCCGACGGCGCCTCGATGGACGTGAAGAGCCTGGCCAAGCAGCTGCCGCTCTACGGCCAGCAGGCGGTCGGCTCGGCCCTGCGGACCCTGTCCGTCGCCGGGTACCTGCGTCGCGTGCGCTGCCTGGTCGGTGAGGGCGAGCAGGTCCGCTGGGTCTTCCGGACGTTCTGGTCCCGCACCGCCCGCGACAACGAGTGGTGGGGCTCCCACCTCGCCCCGGAGCAGCAAGAGGCGGTGCCGTACTCCGCCGTACAGCCGCCGCCGTCCTGGGCGCCCCCGGAGGAACCGGCCCCCGTGGCTGAACCGCCCGCAGCGCCTGCCGTGCCGCAGCAGCGGACCCCGGAGCCCGCACCAACCCCGGCTCCGGCTCCGGCCGATGTCCCCTCGCCCGCCTATCTGGCCCTGGCGCAGCTCGGCCGTACCGACCCGCGTCTGGCCCTGTCCGCCGCCGACTGCGCGGTACTGGAGGCGCGGGCCGCCGAGTGGCTGGACCGGGGCGTGAACACCGAGTACCTGACGCAGGCCCTCACCGCCGGGCTCCCCGCCAAGGTCGACTCCCCCGTCGGGTTCGTACGCCGCCGCCTCGACGACAAGATGCCACCGTCCGTCCCCCAGGACACCGCGCCGCCCACGCCAGGAGACCGTGTCCGGCGCGCGATGATGGAGTGCACCAAGTGCGGTGTACCCGGCCCCCCGGAGGCCCTCCCCGACGGTCTCTGCCGCCCGTGCGGTCGGCCCGATCCGTCGGCGCCCGTGGACCTTCCCGTCGGTGGTCTCGCCGAGTCCGCCGTACGCGCCCGTGCGGGTCACGTCCGCGATCTGCTCAGGTCCCGCTGATCGGGCGTCGTGGGTCCCCGCTGACTCCGGGCTCGGTTCGTCTTGGCAGGGTGATCGCGGACCCGTTGCCGCGTTGCGGACCGTTAGCCTGTCGGTATGTCGGAGCGTGTCATGTCCGGTTGCGCGGACGGCCTGATCACCCTGGTTGCAGCGGACGCCCTATGGGTCCGTTCGACGGCCGGCAGTGCTGTGCCGACGGCTTCCGGGGCGTTCACCCACTCTCCTGCCCGCGCCCGGATGGGATACGTCCTGCTCGGCAGCCATGTGGTGGCGACTGTGAGGGCGGGCGACGGTCGGTGGTGTGTTCCGGACGCTGAGGTGCGCCGGGCGGCCGCGGGGCTGAACGCGGTCGTGATGGATCGGCAGGACCTGGTCCGCATCGGCCCTTTTCGAGGTGCGCCGAGGAGGGAGTACGGCGCGGAAACGCCGCTGCGCTGGCGCCCCCGCATCATGGGGGAACTCCAGGATCGGGGCGACCGCGAGCGGGCTGCACGGCGTGAAACCGACCGGGCAGACCATCTGGCGGGGATCGACTGGCAACAGATGCTCGTGGAGCAGACCCGAGACGGGACAGAGCGCACGTGGTGGCTGCCGCGCGCTGTGGTCAGGCTGATGGACGCGGCCGAGCACGCCGAAGCACAGTGGCTGCGAGCCGCGCGGACGCGCCAGGCAGGCGCACCCGTCACCGAGCCGCCCTCCCACCCCCGGCAGGACCCGGGCACCGGCAGCCGGCGGACGGCGAGCCCCGAGGGGCCTACCGCCTCGCTGCGCCCGTACGGCAAAGAGCTGGAAGGCCAGCTGTACTCGGTGCTCAGCAGGAAGTCCGGCACCTCCAGCAAGGTGGCCGGGTGGGCGTGCGCCGTCTGCCGCACCGCGCCCGCGACCGTGCTCGACCACTGCCACGAACACGGTTACGTCCGCGCCCCCGTCTGCCAGTCCTGCAACACGCAGGAACGCCCCGACCACCTGTACAGCAACGACATCCGCGTGGCGAACCGCTATACACGCCTGTTCCACACGGACGCCGACGACTGGCTCCGCCACTGGCACCGCTGTCCCGGCTGCCGCACACGCGCCACCCTGCCGCTGCCGCACCTCGCCGCATGGACCGCCCACATAGCCTGCCGGTCGCTGCGCCCTACCCACCGCGCCCCCCATGGACGCAAGCCCTGCGGCACCCTGCGCGTCTCCTGGACGGGCAGTCAGAACGCCCCCCGCTCCTGTCTGCTCACCGTCGCCGTCGAACTCTGCCCCTCGGGCGAACACCGTGTCCTGGCGCGAGTCCCCTACCGCGAAGCCACCGAGCGGTTTCGTGCCTGGCTGGCCGAGACGGCCCCTGCCGTGGCCGCCGCAGCCGTTCCTGACCGCCTGGACGGCCTCCCTGCCCACGTCCGGCCAGTCGTCGCGGACACCAGCGGCGAGGGCCTGGCACTGTTCTGAGCATGCGCGGCAGAGCCCACGCTCAGCCCAGCGCCTCGTCCAGCAGCCGCGCCCACTGGGTCACGACCCGGCGGCGTCTGGCCGTGTCGTCGGTCAGGACGTTGGCGAGGCCCAGGCCCCGGGCCATGTCGAGCAGGCCCTGGACCGTCTCGCGGACCCCGGGGCGGGTCTCGTCGGCCCGTAGGAGTTCGACCGCGATCCGGTGGGTCTCGCGGCCCACCCGGGCCTCCAGTTCGGTGACGCGGGGCCTCAGTTGGGCCTCGTTGGAGGCGGCGACCCAGAGCTGTAGCGCCGCGCGGAAGAGCGGGCCCGTGTAGAGGTCGACCAGGGCGGCGACCACCGCCGCGCGGCCCTGCACGGGCAGGGCACGCAGTGCGGCGGAACGTTCTTCCGCGACGTACTCGACGGCGCCGGTGAACAGGTCCTCGCGGGTCGGGAAGTGGTGCTGGGCGGCTCCCCGTGAGACCCCCGCGTGCTCGGCGACGACGGTGACCGTGGAGCCTGCCCAGCCGTGTTCGGCGAGGCAGGCCACCGCGGACGCCAGGAGTCGCTGCCGGGTGGCGCGGCTCCGGTCCTGCTTCGGGGTCGTCACAGCACCCATGCGGGATCCCGTCGTTCCAGGAAGGCCGTCATCCCCTCCCGTGCCTCGTCGGAGGCGAAGAGCGCTGCCGAGCGGGCGATGAGGTCTTCGGCGTGACTGTCGAAATTCTTCAGCACACTAGCCGTGACCAGCTCCTTCGACGCCGCCAGCCCCTGTGGGGAGGCCCTGCGGAGCCCGTCCAGTACCGGTACGAGCGCCTTGTCCACGTCGTCCTCCGCGATGCTCACCAGGCCGATCCGGGCCGCCTCCGCCGCACCGAACCGCTCCCCGGTGAGGTAGTAGCGGGAGGCGGCCCCCGGGTCGAGGCGGGGTAGCAGGGGCAGGGAGATCACGGCGGGGGCGAGGCCCAGGCGTGACTCCGTGAGGGCGAAGGTCGCGTCGGGGCCCACCGCCGAGATGTCGCAGGCGCCGAGCAGCCCGAGACCACCGGCCCTGACGTGGCCGGTGACCCGGGCCACCACGGGTTTGGGCAGGGCGACGATCGCCCGCATCAGGGCGACGAACGCGGCCGGTTCCGGGGGTGCGGTCAGATCGGCGCCCGCGCAGAACGTGTTGCCGGTGTGCGTGAGGACGACGGCCCGCACCGAGTCGTCGGCCGCGCATCCCGCCAGGGCCTCGGACAGCTCGCCGACCAGGCGCGCGGAGAGCGCGTTGCGCTTGGCCGGCGAGTCAAGGGTGAGCGTGGTGACGCCACGGTCGTGGGCCACGGGTGCCAGGGTCATCGCTGCTTCTCCCGGTCGCGCAGCTCGCGCCGCAGGATCTTGCCGGACACCGCGCGCGGCACGGCCTCGATGAACTCCACCTGTCTGACCTTCTTGTACGGGGAGACCCGCTCGGCGACGTAGGCGATGACGTCGTCCTCGGTGAGGCCTCCCGCCACGGGCTGGCGCACCAGGAACGCCTTGGGGACCTCGTTGCCGTCGGCGTCGTAGACCCCGATGACGGCGGCGTCGGCGATACCGGCGTGGGTCAGCAGGAGCGCCTCCAGGTCGGCGGGCGCCACCTGGTAGCCCTTGTACTTGATGAGTTCCTTGACCCGGTCGACGACGTACAGCCAGCCGTTCGCGTCGACTCGGCCGACGTCCCCGGTGTGCAGCCAGCCCTCGGCGTCGATCATGGCGTCGGTGGCGTCGGGGCGGCCGAGGTAGCCCTTCATCACCTGCGGGCCCCGGATGAGGATCTCGCCGTCGGTGCCGGAACCGACGTCGATGCCGGGGTCGGTGAGCGAGACGATCCTCATCTCCGTGCCGGGCAGCAGCTTCCCGACGGCCCCGGGCGGCGGGTTCTCCGCGTCGAGGGGCACGACGTGGGTGCCGGGCGACAGTTCCGTCATGCCGTAGGCCTGCCGTACGGCGGGCAGGCCCAGCCGCGCCGAGCAGGCCGCCGCGAGTTCGGCGTCCAGCGGGGCGGCCGCGCTGACGATGTACTCCAGCGACGACAGGTCGTAGTCACCCACCAGCGGGTGCTTCGCGAGGGCCAGCACGATGGGCGGCGCGACGTA
Organism: Streptomyces sp. NPDC057428; assembly: GCF_042803195.1. NCBI lineage: Bacteria > Bacillati > Actinomycetota > Actinomycetes > Kitasatosporales > Streptomycetaceae > Streptomyces > Streptomyces sp. NPDC057428. The sequence continues at coordinate 42,343 of NZ_JBHVCT010000033.1, read as the reverse complement.
GAGGCCGGTGATCCGGTGCTCCTGGATCGTCTCCAGGAACTGCGCGAGGTCGAAGCGGGGCAGTACGACGACCGTGGCGCCGTAGCGCAGCGGCCCGTTCATGAGGGCGGTCAGCCCGTAGATGTGGAAGAAGGGGAGCACGGCCAGGATGCGGTCGCGCTGCCCGAGGGGGACGAAGGGCCGCAGCTGCTCCAGGTTGGTGGCGATGGAGCGGTGCGTGAGCATGACGCCCTTGGGCGTGCCGGTGGTCCCGGAGGAGTACGGGAGTACGGCGATGTCCTCCGCCGGATCGAACGCGATGTCCGGTTCGGGCGCCGTGGAGCCGAGCATCTCCAGGACGGACACGTGCCCCTCGGCCTGGTCGCAGACGTAGATCTGCTCGATGCCGCCCGCGAGTTCGGCGGCGCGGCGGGCGACGTCGAGGAGCGGGGAGACGGTGACGATCCAGCGCGCGGCCGAGTCCTGGAGCTGTTTCGCGAACTCCTCGGCGGTGGCGAGCGGGTGGATGGTGGTGACGGTGGCGCCCGCCCTCGTCGCCCCGTAGAAGACGGGCGGGTAGGCGATCGTGTTCGGGCTGTGCAGGGCGAGTACGTCGCCCTTGCGCAGCCCGGCCGCGGCGAGGTACGCGGCGATGCGCCGGTGGAAGGTGTCGAGCTGGGCGTAGGTCACGCTCATCCCGTTGGTGCCGTCGATCAAAGCGGGTGTGTCACCGAAGTCCGCGGCGTTCCCGAGGACTGCTTCGTGGATGGGTCTTTCGAGGGGCTGGACGTCTGCGTACTCGCTGTGGAACACCATGGCGGTCCCCTTCGACGCGGGTGGAGAGCCAGAATCGCCCCTGCGGGGGCGGATGGGGAGACCCGGGAACGACCGGAGTCGTCCGGTACGGCCTCTCGCGGTCTCAGTACGACTTCGGCAGGCCCAGGGTCTGGTGCGAGACGTAGTTGAGGATCATTTCCCGGCTGACGGGGGCGATACGGGAGACACGGGCGGCGGTGATCAGGGAGGCGAGCCCGTACTCGCGGGTGAGGCCGTTGCCGCCGAGGGTGTGGACGGCCTGGTCGACGGCCCTGACGCAGGCTTCGGCGGCGGCGTACTTCGCCATGTTGGCGGCCTCGCCCGCTCCGATGTCGTCGCCGTCGTCGACGAGCTTCGCGGCCTTCTGCATCATCAGCCGGGCGAGCTCCAGCTCGATGTGCGCCTGGGCGAGCGGGTGGGCGATGGCCTGGTGGGCGCCGATGGGCGCGCCCTTCCAGACGGTGCGGGTCTTGGCGTAGTCCACGGCGCGCTCAACGGCGTAGCGGCCCATGCCGATGGCGAAGGCGGCGCCCATGATGCGCTCCGGGTTGAGCCCGGCGAAGAGCTGGAGCAGCCCCGTGTCCGCCTCCTCACCGACGAGTGCGTCGGCGGGCAGTCGTACGTCATCCAGGACCAGCTCGAACTGCTTCTCGGCCGCCTGGAGTTCCATCTCGATCCGGGTGTGCGTGAAGCCGGGGGCGTCCCGGGGGACGATGAAGAGGCAGGGCTTGAGCTTCCCGGACCTGGCGTCCTCGGTGCGTCCGACGACGAGCGTCGCATCGGAGATGTCGACGCCGGATATGAAGACCTTGCGGCCGCTGAGGATCCAGTTCTCGCCGTCGCGGCGGGCGGTGGTGGTGATGCGGTGCGAGTTGGAGCCGGCGTCCGGCTCGGTGATGCCGAACGACATGGTCAGACTGCCGTCGGAGAGGCCGGGCAGCCAGGTCCGCTTCTGGGCCTCGGTGCCGAAGCGGGCGATGACGGTGCCGCAGATCGCCGGCGAGACGACCAGCATGAGCAGAGGGCTGCCGGCGGCACCGAGCTCCTCCAGCACGATGGAGAGTTCGGCCATGCCACCGCCTCCGCCGCCGTACTCCTCGGGGAGGTTCACGCCGAGGTAGCCGAGCTTGCCCGCCTCGTCCCACAGCTCGCGGGGATGTTCGCCCTTGCGGGCCAGGGCGGTGGTGTAGTCGCGGCCGAACCGTCTGCCGAGTGCGGCGACGGCGGCGCGGAGGTCCTTGTGCTCCTGGGTTTCGAGGACGGTGCTCATGGGGTCGTCTCCTCCTGGTGCGCGGATGCGGGCGCGGATGCGGGCGCGGATGCGTCCTGTACGACGGCGAGCAGGGCACCGACCTCGACCTGGAGGCCGGGGGCGGCGTGGAGCGCGGTGAGGGTGCCGGAGGCGGGGGCGAGGATGCGGTGTTCCATCTTCATCGCCTCCAGCCAGATCAGCGGCTGCCCGGCTTCGACGGCCGCACCGGGGGCGAGCCCGGTGGCGAGCCGGACGACGGTGCCTGGCATGGGGGCGAGCAGGGAGCCGGGTTCGGTGCGTTCGGCGCGGTCGGTGAAGCGGGGCAGGGCAGTGAAGGCGTACGAACCGGACGCCGTGTCCACATAGGTGCGGGCGCCGTGCGTGGTGACGGTGAAACGCCTGGTCACGCCGCCGGTTTCGAGGACGACCAGCCCGGGGCGGACGGTGACGGCCCGCTCCCCCGATTCGGGGACCGGGGTGCCGTCGCGGCCGGTGCGGTAGGCCATCTCGTACTCGGTGCCGTCCGGCTCGCCCCGGTAGCGCCTGGTCTGCGGCGAGGAGGCGAGGTTGCGCCAGGCACCGAAGCGGGCGGGGCCCGATGCGTCCCGCCCTGCCCGGGCGCCCGCCACCGATGCGAGCGCGGCGGCCGTGGCGGCGAGGCGTCGGTCCGCCGGGTCGCCGGGGCCGGTGAGCCCGGCCAGGTGCCGGTCGTAGAAGCCCGTGTCGAGGCGCCCGGCGGTGAAGTCCGGGTGGCGCAGGGAGCGTACGAGAAGCTCCCGGTTGGTGACGGGGCCGTGGACGCGGGCGCGTTCCAGGGTGCGGGCGAGGAGGCGGACGGCCTCGGCGCGGGTGGGGGCGTGGGCGATGACCTTGGCGAGCATGGGGTCGTAGTGGACGCCGATGGTGTCGCCGCCGGTGTATCCGGTGTCGAGGCGGATTCCGGGCTCGTCCGGCACGTCGAGCGTGAGCAGTGCTCCGGTCTGCGGCTGCCAGTCGCGCGCCGGGTCCTCGGCGTAGAGGCGGGCCTCGACGGCGTGCCCGGACGGCTGTGGCGGTGTCGGGGCGGGCAGGGGATCGCCCTCCGCGACGCGTAGTTGCAGGGCGACGAGGTCGAGGCCGAACACGGCCTCGGTTACGGGGTGTTCGACCTGGAGCCGGGTGTTCATCTCCAGGAAGTACGGGCGGCCCGCAGCCGACACGAGGAACTCGACGGTCCCCGCGCCCCGGTAGCCGACCGCCTGCGCCGCGGCGACCGCGGCGTCGTGCAGCCGTCCGCGCAGCGCTTCGTCGAGGCCCGGCGCGGGGGCCTCCTCGATGACCTTCTGGTGCCGGCGCTGGAGGGAGCAGTCGCGGGTGCCGAGCGCCCACACCGTGCCCTGCCCGTCCGCCATGACCTGGACCTCGACGTGCCGGCCGCCTTCGACGTACGGCTCGGCGAACACCTCGCCGTCCCCGAAGGCTCCGGCTGCCTCGGCCGATGCGGCGGTCAACTCCGCACTCAGGGCGTCCAGTTCCCGCACGATGCGCATGCCACGTCCGCCGCCGCCCGCTGCCGCCTTCAGGAGCAGGGGGAGGTCGGCCACCGTGGCGGCGTCCGGGTCGACGGGGGCGAGGAGGGGCACGTCGGCGGCCGCCATCAGCTCCTTGGCGCGGGTCTTGGAGGCCATCAGCTCGATGGCCTTCGGCGGGGGTCCGACCCAGACCAGACCCGCGTCCTGGACGGCCCGGGCGAACCCGGCGTTCTCCGAGAGGAAGCCGTACCCCGGGTGCACCGCGTCGGCGCCCGCGGCCAGCGCGGCGGCGACGACGAGGTCGCCGCGCAGATACGTGTCGCCCGGTGCCGCGCCCGGCAGGCGTACGGCGGTGTCGGCCTCCCGTACGTGCAGGGCGCCGGCGTCGGCGTCCGAGTACACGGCGACGGTCGCTATGCCCAGCTCACGGCAGGTGCGGAAGATCCGGCAGGCGATCTCGCCCCGGTTGGCGACAAGCAGTGCGGTGATCATCCGATTCCTCACATCCGGAAGACGCCGAAGCCGCGGGCGCCTTCGACCGGGGCGGTATGGATCGCGGACAGGCACATCCCGAGGACGGTCCTGGTGTCGCGCGGGTCGATGACCCCGTCGTCGTAGAGCCGCCCCGAGAGGAACATCGGCAGCGACTCGGACTCGATCTGCTGCTCCACCATGGCGCGCAGCCCGGCGTCGGCCTCGTCGTCGTAGGGCAGCCCCCTCGCGGCGGAGGAGGCGCGCGCGACGATCGAGAGGACGCCGGCGAGCTGCTGGGGGCCCATGACGGCGGACTTGCTGCTGGGCCAGGCGAAGAGGAAGCGGGGGTCGTAGGCCCTGCCGCACATGCCGTAGTGCCCGGCACCGTAGGAGGCGCCCATCAGCACGGTGAGGTGCGGGACCCGGGAGTTCGACACCGCGTTGATCATCATTGCGCCGTGCTTGATGATTCCGCCCTGTTCGTACTCCTTGCCGACCATGTAGCCGGTGGTGTTGTGCAGGAACAGCAGCGGGATGTCGCGCTGGTTGGCGAGCTGGATGAACTGCGCGGCCTTCTGCGACTCCTCGCTGAACAGCACGCCCTGCGCGTTGGCGAGGATGCCGACGGGATAGCCGTGCAGCCGGGCCCAGCCGGTGACGAGGCTGGTGCCGTACAGCGGTTTGAAGGCGTCGAAGTCCGAGCCGTCGACGAGCCGCGCGATGACCTCGCGCGGGTCGAAGGGGGTCTTCAGGTCACCGGGGACGATCCCGATCAGCTCGTCCTCGTCGTACTTCGGCGGCTCGGCCGGCCCCGGATCGGGGTGCGCCTTGCGCCAGTTGAAGCGTGCGACGATCTGCCGGGCCTGGCGCAGCGCGTCGTGCTCGTCGACGGCGAAGTGGTCGGCGAGACCGGAGGTGCGGGCGTGCATCCCGGCGCCGCCGAGCGATTCGTCGTCGCTCTCCTCGCCGGTGGCCATCTTCACGAGGGGCGGGCCGCCGAGGAAGACCTTGGACTGCTCCTTGATCATCACCGTGTGGTCGGACATGCCCGGGACGTACGCGCCTCCGGCCGTGGAGTTGCCGAACACCACGGCGACGGTGGGGATTCCGGCGGCGGACAGCCGTGTGAGGTCACGGAACAGGGCGCCGCCCGGGATGAAGATCTCCTTCTGGGACGGCAGGTCGGCGCCGCCGGACTCCACCAGGGATATGCAGGGCAGCCGGTTGGCGAAGGCGATCTCGTTGGCGCGCAGCGCCTTCTTCAGCGTCCACGGGTTCGAGGCGCCGCCCCGCACGGTCGGGTCGTTGGCGGTGATCAGGCACTCCACGCCCGACACGATCCCGATCCCGGTGACGAGCGAGGCGCCCACCGCGTATTCGCTGCCCCAGGCGGCCAGCGGGGAGAGTTCCAGGAACGGCGTGTCCGGGTCGACCAGCAGCTCGATCCGTTCACGGGCGAGGAGCTTGCCGCGCTTCCGGTGGCGCGTCACGTACTTCTCGCCGCCGCCCGCGAGGGCCTTGGCGTACTCGGCATCCAGCTCCGCGAGCTTCGCGAGCATGGCCTCGCGGTGCGCGGCGTATTCGGGCCCCGTGGTGTCCAGTGCGGTGGGCAGGACGGTCATGCGTTCGCCTCCGGTTCGTCCGTCAGCTGCACGGGTACGTCGACGTGTCGGGAGCGCAGCCACTCCCCCACCGCCTTGGCCTGCGGATCGAAGCGGGCCTGCGCGGCGACGCCTTCGCCGAGGAGGCCGTGGACGACGAAGTTGAGGGACCGCAGCCCGGGCAGGACATGGCGTACGACGGTGAGCCCGGCGGTCTCCGGCAGCAGCTCCTTGAACCGTGCGACGGTCAGCTCGTGCGCCAGCCACCGCCACGCCTCGTCCGTGCGGACCCACACGCCCACGTTGGCGTCCCCGCCCTTGTCACCGCTGCGGGCTCCTGCGACGTACCCGAGGGGCACGGTGCGGGTGGGCCCGGCGGGCAGCGGCTCGGGCAGGGGCGGCTCCGGCACGTCGGCGAGTTCCCGGTACGGCCCGGTGGCCGGGACGTCCAGGCGCGTCCCGTCGGGCAGCACCGCCACATGGGCGACGTCCCCGGCCGGTACGTACGCGGCCTCGAACACCCCGTACGGCGCGCCCTTCCCGGGCGGGGCGGTCACGTGGAAGCCCGGGTAGCTGCCGAGCGCCAGCTCGACGGCGGCCCCGGACACCGCGCGGCCCACGGCCTCCGCGTCCGGGTCGCGCACGACGAGCCTGAGCAGCGCGCTTGCCGTCTCCTCGGTGGCGGCGTCGGCCCTGTCCGTGCGGGCGAGCTCCCACCTCACCTCGGCGGGCTTCGTGCCGGCGCGGTCCAGGGCGTCGGCGAACTGCTCGCGCACGAGACGGGCCTTGGCCTCGATGTCGAGCCCGGTCAGCACGAACACGACCTCGTTGCGCCACCCGCCGAGCCGGCCCCGCCCGACCTTCAGCGTGGGGGGCGGGGCCTCACCGCGCACCCCGCTGATCCGCACCCGGTCGGGCCCGTCCTGATCAAGGCGCACGGTGTCGAGGCGGGCGGTGACGTCGGGCCCTGCGTAGCGGGCGCCACCGGTCTCGTAGAGCAGCTGCGCGGTGACCGTTCCGAGGTCGACGACGCCGCCCGTGCCGTCGTGCTTGGTGATGACGCTGCTTCCGTCCTCGTGGATCTCCGCGAGGGGGAAGCCGGGCCTGCGCACGTCGTGCTGCCGGAAGAAGGCGTAGTTCCCGCCGGTGGCCTGGGTCCCGCACTCCAGGACGTGCCCGGCGACGACGGCCCCGGCGAGGGCGTCGTGGTCGTCGGACGCCCAGCCGAAGTGGGCGGCGGCGGGGCCGGTGACGAGCGCGGCATCGGTGACGCGGCCGGTGACGACGATGTCGGCCCCGGCCCGAAGGCACGCGGCGATCCCCCCGCCGCCGAGGTAGGCGTTGGCGGTGAGGTGGCCGTCCGGCACGGGGCGGCTGTCGCCCTCGACGTGCGCCACCCGTAGGGGCACACCGGTCCGGTCCGCCAACTCGCGTACGGCGTCGGCGAGTCCGGCCGGATTGAGCCCGCCCGCGTTGGTGACGATCTTCACGCCGCGCTCGTGGGCGAGCCCGAGGCTCTCCTCCAGCTGCCGCAGGAACGTCGTGGCGTATCCGCGCTTCGGATCCTTCAGGCGGCTGCGGCCCAGGATCAGCATGGTGAGTTCGGCGAGGTAGTCCCCGGTCAGGACGTCCAGCGGGCCCCCGGTGAGCATCTCGCGCACGGCGTCGAAGCGGTCGCCGTAGAAGCCGGAGGCGTTGCCTATGCGCAGGGGCCGGGTCACCTGTCCGCCCTCGGGGGCCGCCCGGCTCCGGCCGGGCCGGCGAAGGCCTGCGCGATGTCCAGCCACCGGTCGGCGTCCGGCCCCACCGCCTCGACGGCGAGGTCGTCGCGGTGGGCGCGCTGGGTGACGAGCAGGCAGAAGTCCAGGAGCGGCCCGGTGACCCGCTGGGCGGCGCCCTCGGGTCCGTACACGGCCGACTCGCCGTCCTCACCGGTGAGTTCGACGCGGAACTGTTCGGCGGGGGGCTCCAGCCCCCGTACGAAGTGGGCGTAGTCACGGGCGCGTACGCCGATCCTGGCGACGTGCCGCAGCCGGCCGGTCGGCTTCCGTGTCACGCCGAGCGCGTCGGCGACGTCCTGGCCGTGCGCCCAGGTCTCCATGAGCCGTGCGGTCCCCATTGAGGCGATGCTCATGGGCGGGCCGTACCAGGGAAGTTTCGTCCCGGCCGGTGCCGCGCGCAGGGCCTCCTGGAGCCGCGCCCGGCCCTCCCGCCACTCCACCAGCAGCGCCTCCGGCGCGAGCGCGGTCACCGCCTCCGCAGCGGCCTCGTCGACGAAGGTGTCCGGGGCGGCGAGTGCTCTCTCGGCCTCCGCGGCGAAGGCGTCGGGCTCGGTCGCGGCGGTCAGGGCCACCTCGTCCGTCCAGTTGAGGTGGGCGATCTGATGGGCGACGGTCCACCCCTCGGCGGGCGTCGGCGAGGCCCACTCCTGCGCGCTCAACCCCGCTACCAGCAGGTCGAGTTCGTCGCTCTCCTGACGCAGGTCGTCGAGCACGGCGGCGGTCACGGCCGATGCATCGGGCACGGTGCGCTCCCCTCGGGGCGTGGCGGTGTGCCCCGGAGCATGCCAGTGGCCCGTAAAACAAGCAAGCATGCTTGCATGATTTATCAGCCCGCTCCGAGCGCCTGTTCCGTCCGGCCTGCCGCCGCCCGCGAGGCGGCGATCAGCCGTCCGGTTCGGCCCGGTAGCCCGGGACGGAGGGCCACCGCACGGTCAGCACCACGGAGTCCTCCTCCGCGCACCAGGAGTGGTCGACACCGCGACCCCACACGACGTAGTCGCCCTGGCACTCCAGGAGCACGTCCCGCTCGGGGAACCTCATGCGGAACCGGCCGCTGATCAGGACGAGCAGGGCGGTGCGCTCCTCGCCCCTCACCCAGCGCGCGCGTTCGTCGCCCCGGGGATGGACGCCCCACTTGATCTCCAGGGCCTCGCTGTGGCGCGAGTCGGCAGGGTCCTTGAAGTGGCCCAGCAGCCAGCCGTGGTCCAGCGCCGCGTCCGCTGCCGCGCGGCCCACGTACACACCGTCACCCATAGGAGCGAACGTAACAGGAGGCCCGGCCGCTTCCAGGCCTGCCGTCCTTCCACGGCCTTGCCCTACGTAGGGCAGGGGTAACTTCGTCGCATGAGAAAGACGACGGTGTACCTCCCGGAAGATCTGGAAGTACGACTGGACGCCGAGTCGTCGGCCACCGGAGTCAGCAAGGCCGAGCTGATCAGGCGGGGCATCACCATGATCCTCGACGACGCGGAGCGGCCCAAGCGCAAGCACGGACTTCCGGTCTTCGACAGCGGGCGCCCGCTCACTCCCGAGGCCATGGACGACGCGGTCTACGAGCACATCAGGGAACGAGCGGCACGCCGTTGATCATCGTCGCTGACGCGTCCACGAGACGCTGGCGATCTCCCCGCTGGCCGCCGCCCGTCGATGCCTGAGTCACGGCACCGCCGCGCCTACTCCACGCGTTCGCCCTCAGCCTGCGAGGGCTCGGTCCTGGGGACTTGGGGGTGCGTCTCGGGGGCCTTGCCGCGCACGGCCGGCTCCACGCGTTCACCCTCGGCCTGCGAGGGGGTGTGCGAGTACAGCCCCTCGTACCCGTCGCTCTCCTTGGCGGATCCCATGCGCGGGCCTCCTTCCTCGGTTCCCCTCCATCGTGCCCCGCGCGCCCGCTCCCGGCGCGGTGAAGCGGCGCGGGACGTCTGGCTGCGCACGGCGCCCATGCTCGCCCCGATGACCAGGGCGATGGCCAGGGCGTCGGTCGTGGAGAGCGCCTGGTCCAGGACGAGGAAGCCCGCCGTCGCCGCGATGGCCGGTTCCAGGCTCATCAGGATGGCGAAGGTGGGCGCGGGCAGCCGGCGCAGCGCCATGAGTTCGAGGGTGTACGGGAGGACCGAGCTCAGCAGCGCCACCGCCGCGCCGAGCCCCAGCGTGCTGGGGACCAGGAGCTTCGAGCCCGCCTGCATGATGCCGAGGGGCAGCGAGAGGACCGCCGCCACGACCATGGCCAGGGCCAGGCCGTCCGCCTGCGGGAAGCGCCTGCCGGTGCGGGCGCTGAAGATGATGTACGCCGCCCACATCGCACCCGCGCCCAGGGCGTACGCAGCTCCCACCGGGTCGAGCCGGTCGAAGCTTCCGCCACTGAGCAGGACGACACCACCGAAGGCGAGGCCCGCCCAGACGAGGTTGACCAGGCGGCGCGACGCCACGACTGACAGGGTCAGCGGCCCCAGCACCTCCAGGGTGACGGCGGCGCCCAGCGGGATGCGGTCGACGGCCTGGTAGAAGAGCGTGTTCATCCCGCCCATCGCGATACCGAACGCCACGACGGTGCCCCAGTCGGCGCGCGAGTGCCCCCGCAGCTTCGGCCGGCAGACGACGAGCAGGACGAGCGCCGCCGCGGTGAGACGCAGGGTGACGACGCCGAGCGCGCCCGCCTTCGGCATCAGCAGGACGGCCACCGCCGCGCCGAACTGGACGGAGAGCCCGCCCGCCACCACCAGCGCGACCGGGCCGACTGCGCGCCGGGGCCCGGAACCGTCCCGGCCGGCCTCGTCGAGCGCGGACACGGCTTCGGGCAGGGCGACGGCCGCGGCCGGGTCCACTGCAGCGCGCGGGTCGTTCACCGGGAACCTTTCCATCAGCTCGACGGTGCAACGTAATGCACCACGAAGTTTAGAGTACGACACCACGCCGGGGCCGCACGCCTCCTCACGTTAGAGACCTGCGCGCCTCCCGTGAAATGCCGATTGCGCTCCCGTTATGCTCCGCAGGCATGAGCACTGGACAGGGCACCGGGACCCACAGGCGCGGTATCGAGCTCCGGCATCTGCGCGCCTTCCTCGCCGTCGCCGACGAGGGCAGCGTCACCCGCGCGGCCGCCCGGCTCCAGGTCACCCAGCCCGTCGTCTCGCGCACGCTGGCCGCCTTGGAGCGGCACCTGGGAGTCCGGCTCGTCGACCGGTCCACCCACCACCTCGCCCTCACCCCCGAGGGCGTCGCCTTCCGCGACAAGGCCGCCAACGCGGTGGGGGCGTTCGACGAGGCGCTCGATCCGGGGCGTCTGCGCCACTGGCCGCTGCGGCTCGGCCACGCCTGGTCGGCGTTCGGCCCCTACACCACGCCGCTGCTGCGCACCTGGCAGCGGCACCACCCGGGCACCCCGCTCGAACTCCTGCGCATCGACGACCGCACGGCCGGTCTCACCCGCGGCGAGGTGGACGCGGCGCTGCTGCGCGGGCCGGTGGACACGCCGGGCCTCGTCACCGAGGTGCTGTTCACGGAGGAACGGGTGGCTGCCGTCGCCGCCGACGGGCCCCTCGCGGCCCGCGCCTCGCTGTCGCTGGCCGACCTGGCGGACGGCGCCGTCGTCCTGAACACCGTCTCGGGAGCGACCACGCTCGACCTGTGGCCGCCGCAGGTCCGGCCCGCGGCCACCGTCACGGTCGCCAACACCGACGACTGGCTCACCGCCATCGCGGCCGGACGCGGCAACGGCGTGTCGGGGGCGTCCACCGTCGGGATGCACCCGCATGCCGGGGTCGCGTACGTGCCGCTGGACGACGCCCCGCCGCTGCCCGTGCTGCTCGCCCGCAGGGACGGCCCCGGCCATCCCGCCCTGCCCCGGCTGGCGGCGCTCGCCCGGGAGATCGTCGGCGGGGGTGAGCACGGAAGCGCGCCGGACAACCCGGGGTAGCGGTCCCACCGGCACCGCCCCCGGTAGGCCCTCCGTACGCGGCGGCGCGCCTACCGGCCGTCCAGCCCTTCCGCCAACACCTCGGCGAGATGCCGCGCCCGCCGGCCTGCCAGCTGGTCCAGCTGGGTGCGGCAGGAGAAGCCGTCGGCCAGGAGTTCCGTGCCGGGGGTCGCCGCCCGCACGGAGGGCAGCAACCGGTCCTCGGCGCAGGCCACCGAGACGTCCCAGTGCCCTTTCTCGAAGCCGAAGTTGCCGGCCAGCCCGCAGCAGCCACCGCTCAGCTCCCCGGTCAGGCCCGCCCGTTCCCGGAGCCTGCGCTCGGCCGCGTCCCCCAGGACCGCGTGCTGGTGGCAGTGGGTCTGGCCCGCGACCGGCCGGTCCAGCCGGGGCGGCTGCCAGTCGGGGGCGTACTCCTCCAGGTACTGGGCCAGGGTGCGCACGGACGAGGCCAGTCCGGCGGCGCGCGGGTCGTCGGGGAGGAGCTCGGGCAGGTCCGTGTGCAGGGTGGCCGCGCAGCTCGGTTCCAGCACGACGACCGGGCCGCCGATGAGCGGCCCCATCCGGTCCAGGGTGCGGCGCATGACCGCGCGGGCGGCGTCGAGCCGCCCCGTCGACACATAGGTGAGCCCGCAGCACACGCCGCGGCCGGGCAGGACCGGCGTCCGGCCCGCCGCTTCCAACACCCGGACCGCTGCCCGGCCCACCTCCGGCGAGAGGTGGTCGGTGAAGGTGTCCGGCCAGAGAGTGACGGCGGGCCCACCCACAGGCGCCCGGCGCGCACGGGCCCAGGCCCGGAAGGTCCGGGGCGCCAGCACCGGGAGCGTGCGTTGCGGGGCGATGCCGCCGAGCCGTTTGACGAGGGCCGCGACCGGGCCGGTCCGGGCGAGGGCGTTGAGCCCGCGTGCGAAGGGGGACGCCGCCCGCAGCCAGCGCGGCAGCCCGCCCATCGCATAGTGGGAGGCGGGGCGCAGCCGGCCCCGGTAGTGGTGGTGGAGGAACTCGGCCTTGTACGTGGCCATGTCGACGCCGACCGGGCAGTCGGTGCGGCAGCCCTTGCAGGACAGGCACAGGTCGAGCGCGTCCCGTACCTCGGTGGAGCGCCAGCCGTCCGTGATCACCTCGCCGGCGAGCATCTCGTGGAGCAGCCGGGCCCGTCCCCGCGTGGAGTGCGCCTCCTCGCCGGTCGCCCGGAAGGACGGGCACATGACGTCCGGGCCCGTAATCGCCCCGGCCGTACGGCACTTGGCCACGCCGACGCAGCGGCGTACGGCCGCCGAGAAGTCGCCGCCGTCCTGCGGGTAGCCGAAGGTCACGTCCACCGGGCGGCCGGGGAGCACGGCGAAGCGGAGGTTCTCGTCGAGCCGTGCGGGGCGGGCGAGGATGCCGGGGTTCAGGCCGCCGTCCGGGTCCCAGAGGTCCTTGAACCGGGTGAACAGGCCCACCATCTCGTCGCCGTACATCCGGGGCAGCAGCTCGGCCCTCGCCTGCCCGTCGCCGTGTTCACCGCTCAGCGACCCGCCGTGCGCGACGACGAGGCCTGCCTGGTCCTCGGAGAAGCGGCGGAAGCGGGCCACGCCCGGCGCGGTGAGCAGGTCGAAGTCGATGCGTACGTGGATGCAGCCGTCGCCGAAGTGGCCGTACGGGGTGCCGCGCAGGCCGTGTTCGGCGAGCAGGGCCCGGAAGTCGCGCAGATACGGCCCGAGCCGGGCCGGCGGCACGGCGCAGTCCTCCCAGCCGGGCCACGCCTCTCCCCCGCCGTCCGGCATCCGGGTCGCGGTCCCGGCGGCGTCCTCGCGGATGCGCCACAGGGTGCGCATGCGCGAGGGATCGGTGACCACCGTGCCGTCCAGGGCGTCGGCCGCACGCACGATCCGTTCGGCGTGCGCACGGGCCTCGGCGGGGGTCGCACCGCCCGTCTCGACGAACAGCCAGGCACCGCCGCGCGGCAGGCCGGCCGGTTCGCGTACGAGGTCGGCGGCCATGCCCTCGACGGTGAGCGGTCCGTGGGGGAGGAGGCCGGGGGCGGCTTCGGCTGCGGCGGACTCGTCGGCGTATCCGAGTACGGCCAGCGCGCGGGCGGCGGGCGTCGCGACGAGGCGGACGGTCGCCTCGGTGACGACGGCCAGGGTCCCCTCGCTGCCGCACAGCGAGCGGGCGTGGTCCGGGCCGTTCTCGGGGAGCAGTGCGTCGAGCGCGTAACCGGAGATGCGGCGCGGGAGTTCGGGGAAGCCGGTGCGCAGCAGCGCCAGGTGGGCGCCGGCAAAGTCGCCGAGCCCGGGCGGCGTGTCGGGCAGGCCCCTCCCGAGGTGCAGGGACGGTCCGCCGCCGTACCGCAGGACGCGCAGGCTGCGCACGTTGTCGGCGGTGGTGCCCCAGGCCACGGAGTGCGCACCGCAGGAGTTGTTGCCGATCATCCCGCCGAGCGTGCAGCGGCTGTGGGTGGACGGGTCGGGGCCGAACGTCAGCCCGTGCGCGGCGGCTGCGGCCCGCAGGTCGTCCAGCACGACGCCCGGTTCGACGACGGCGGTGCGGGAGTCGGGGTCCAGCCCGGTGATCCGCCGCATGTGGCGGGTGAAGTCCAGGACGACGCCGGTGCCGGTGGCCTGGCCCGCGATGGAGGTACCGCCGCCTCGGGGCACGACCGGCACCTCGTGCTCCCGGCAGACGCGGAGCGTCTCGGCGACGTCTCCGGCGTCGCGGGGAGCGACGACCGCCACCGGGACGCGGCGGTAGTTGGAGGCGTCCATCGTCGTCAGCGCGCGGGCGGTCGCGTCGGCCTCCACGTCGCCGCGGACGGCGCGGGCCAGCGCCCGGACGAGATCGGGGTGCGGGTGCGGGTCGGGCATGGGGCCAGCATGCCGGACCAGCGGGCCGGTCGACCCGTCGCGCAACGCGTGTACCCGGGACCGGTGAAGCGGAGAACCCCCGTGCGCCGACGGGCACGCGGGGGCTCTTCGATGCCGCTGCGGGAGCCGGGGCTACTTGGCGCAGACCGCCTTGTCCGCCTCGACGCGCTGGATGTTCTCCGGCGCCTTCTGCGGGGCGGAGAGCGCGCTGCCCGCCTGCTTGAAGTCCGGACCCAGGGTCAGCACCATCGGTTCCATGTCGGCGGCGTCCGTGGTCGTCGGCTTGAGGGCCGAGGCCGACATGCCCATCATCTCGGCCAGGGTGCGCGCCTGGTCGGCCTGGTTGGGGCCGTAGACGAGCTGGGTCTTCTTCACGTCCTGCGGGGCGTTCGCCTTGTTGGTGGACTTCGGCACGCCCTTCTCGTTCTGCAGCCATTCCAGGGCGGCCTGTGCGGAGCCGGCCGGGGCGCCGCCGTTGAAGACGTCGACGCGGACGTCGGCCGGGGCGGCCTTGGCGCCCTTCAGCTTCGCGGCCTCGGCGGCCTTCTCCTCGGCCTTCTCCTGCTTCGCCACGGCGGTGAAGGAGACGTCCTCGCGCACCATCGAGAAGACCTGGGGCGCCTTGGACTCGTCGAGGATGACGGTGGCCCTGTCGTCCGGGTTGTCCAGCACCGGCACCGTGGTGAACGTGATGTTCTTCGGGTCGACGGACGCCAGCTCCATGCCCAGTTTCCGCAGCTTGTTGATGTCGTCGATATTGTCGTCGACGGTGAGCGCCTTGGTCGCCGCGTCCGCCAGCTTGAACATCTTGGTGGGGCTGGTCAGCGTGTCGTTGGACTTCAGCTTGCGCATCAGCGAGCCGAGGAACTGCTGCTGGAGCTCGATCCGGCTCAGGTCGCTGCCGAAGCCCACGGAGTGCCGGGTGCGCAGGAACGACAGGGCCTGCTCGCCCTCGATGGTGTGCTTGCCCTTGGACAGCTTCAGGTGCGAGCCCTTGTCGTTGATGTCCTTGGCGAGGCAGACCTCCACACCCCCGACGGCGCTCGTCAGGCTCTTGACCGCGTTGAAGTCGGCCACCATGAAGTGGTCGGGCGTGATGCCGGTGAGCTCGGTGACCGTCCGCATCGTGCAGCTGGGTGTGCGGTCCGACTGTCCGAGGCTGGTGTTGAAGCGCCCGCCGGACGTCCCCGGGATGTCCTTCTTGGAGCCGTCCTCCAGCTGGGTCGGGCACTCCGGGATGTCCGTTATCAGGTCGCGCGGGATGCTCAGCGCGGTCGCGTTCGTCCGGTCCTTGGAGACGTGGAAGAGGATGTTGGTGTCCGCGTGGCCGACGCTGCCGGCGTCACCGTAGCCCTCGTTGCCCTCGCCGGTCCGCTTGTCGGTGCCGATCACCAGGACGTTGATCGCCCGGTCCTTGCTGAAGCCGCCGGTCCCGGCACCGTCCGTCGAGACGGCGGTGATGTTGCCGTTGAAGTGCTGGTAGGCGACGTAGCCCGCGGTGCCGACACCCACGAGGAGAAAGGCAAGGACACCGCCGGTCCAGACCAGCACCTTCTTCTTGCCGGACTTGGCCTTCACCTTGCGGCGCCCGGTCGGCGGCGCGGCCGCCCGGCCGCCCTGCCTGCGCGTCTCGTCCTTGCCTCCGCGGCCACCGCCGGCGCCCCTGCGCCCGCCGCGCTGGCCGGGCACGGAGGCCCGTTCGTCCGACGACGGGGTCTCGGGCTCCGGCTTCCGGCGCGGGCCGGCCGCTCTGGTTCCGGACGGGCGGGAGGAGCTGGAACCGGGCGGTGCGGCTGATCGCCCTGCGGAGGGGGTCAGTCGCAGTTCGTAATCACCGGTGTCCGGGTTGAGTACCCACTGGTCTGCGGGGTCGATGCCCTCGTCCCGCCCACGGCCTTGCGCGTCCACGGTTGCCTGCGTCCTCCGTCGGGGCCCCGCAGCGCCTCCCCCTTCAAGGCGCGCGGCGTGTCTTACGGCAGTGCCGACCTGGGAGGCCGTCTGCACCGGAGCGCTCACCCTAGCCGCCCACCGGCCGACGGGCGACGATCGAGTCAAATCACAGCCCCCATGGGGTGCATAACGACATATTCACCGCGACTTGCCCACACACATCACCGGACACCGGAGTCAACAGCGGCCCCGAGTGGCCGATGGGGTCACTTCAAGCCAAATTTCAAACAGAAGTGGCCACAAGGAATCCCCAAACGGGTCACCAATTCTCCTATAGTTGCCTCGACTTGATCGGGAACAATCAGCTCCAGTTGTGGTTCTTTCACTGCGACCGCACCGGAAGATCCGGATTGTCCCTTTCCCCGCACCGTCCGTCCCGAGGACTCCGATTGCGCCCTTCACTCCGGCCGACCGCGCTCGCCCTGCTGGTCTCGGCAGCCGCCACCGGCGCCCTGTGCCTCTGGGCCGTTGCCGCCGCCCCCTCCTCGGTACGGGCCCCGCTGTCCTGGGGAGCCGGCGCCGCCGCACTCGTGGTGAGCATCGCGGTCGCCGTCACCGTTTACGCCCTCGCCACCGCACGCAACCTGCGCGCCCTGCGGGCCGCGGACGCCGAACGGTTCACGGCCGAGACCTCTCGCCTCGTCTCGACCTCGGCCGCCGAGGCCCAGCGCTTCACCGCCGAGACCGCTCGGATCAGATCGACCGCCTCCGCCGAGGTCGCACGGGCCACCGGGGAAGCCGACGAGCGGGTCGCGCGCGTCACCTCCGAGGCCGCCGAGCAGTACGAGCGCCTCACCGCCGAGACCGCGCGGCTCACCGCCCGCGCCCGGCGCAGCGAGACCGAGCGCTCCGCGGCGATCGCCGCATGCGCCAACGCGGCCGGCCGCATGCAGGCACTGTCCACCAGCATGCTGGCCGACCTGCGCGAGATGGAGCACCGGCACACCGGCGAGGACGTGCTCGGCGATCTGCTGCACCTGGACCACCGCACCGCCCAGGCGGGCCGCCTCGCCGACTCCATCGCCGTGCTGACCGGTGCGCGCTCCGGGCGCCGGTGGGCGAAGCCGATCGTGATGGAGTCGATCCTGCGCGGCGCGATGGGCCGCATCGGCGGCTACCAGCGCATCCGCCTCCACTCGACCAGCGATGTGGCGATCGCCGGCCACGCCGCCGAGGGCGTCATGCACGCCTTGGCGGAGCTGCTCGACAACGCTGCCAACTTCTCGCCGCCCACGGCCGAGGTGCACGTGTACGTCGAAGAGGTCCCGGCGGGCATCGTGGTCACCGTCGAGGACAGCGGTCTGGTGATGAGCGACGTGCAACTGCGCCGCGCCGAGCGGGCCGTGTCCGCCGAGAACCAGGACCTCACCGCCATCTCGGGCACCCGGCTGGGCCTCGCCGTCGTCGGCAGGCTGGCCCGCAAGCACGGCCTCACCGTCTCCTTCCGGCCTTCGGCGCGCGGTGGCACGGGCGCACTGATGATGCTCCCGCAGGAACTCATCTCCCGTACGCCGGCGCTCCTTCCGGCTCCCGTCCCCGAGCCGGTGGGGCCGCCTGAGCCGGAGCCGGACCACGCGATGCCCGACACGGACCGGACTGCCGCGGAGACGGCGCGCGCGGACGGCTCCGGGCGCGCGCGGCGCGACGGCGCCCAGCCGGAGACGGTGGGGTCCGAGGCGGAGACCACCGGTTCCGTCCCCCAGTTCGGTGACAGCGGCCTCCCCAAGCGCCGCCGCGGCCGCACCCTGGCCGCCGCCGAAGCCCGTACCGGCAATGCCGAATCCGGCGGAGCCGAATCCCCCAGGCCCCGTACCACCGACCCGAAGGTGCAGGCTGCCCGCTTCAGCACCTTCAGCCAGGCGGTACGAGCCAACTCCCCGCACCCGGAAGGCAACACCCGATGAGCGCGACCACCGACGAGAAGCTCAACTGGCTGCTGGAGGGGCTGCTCGACCGGACGCCCGGCGCCCGGCACGCCCTCGTCCTGTCCAGGGACGGGCTCAAGCTGTGCCGGACCCCCGAGCTGTCCGTCGACCAGGCGGACCAGCTGGCCGCCATCTCGGCCGGCATCCAGAGCCTGTCGCACGGCGCGTCCATGGAGTTCGGTGACGGCACCGGCGGCGTACGGTCCGCGATGACCGAGTTCTACGGCGGCGTGCTGTTCATCGTCGAGGCGGGCGCGGGCGCCCACCTGGCGGTCGTGGCCGCCGAGGACTCCGACGTCGGCCTGGTCGGCCACAACATGAGTGAACTCGTCGAGCAGCTGGGCGAGTACCTCGTCGCCCCGCCGCGCGACGCGGCGGCCCCTGCCGCGGAAACAGCGGACGTATGACGTCCGTACCGCGCCCCCGCCCAGGACGCGACGACGATCCGGACCGGCTGTACACCCTGACGGGTGGCCGCAGCCGGTCGGACTCGGCCGCGTTCGACCTGGTGACGCTCGTCGTCGCCGAGTGCGATCCCACCCCAGGGATGCAGTCGGAGCACGTCGCGATCCTACGGATGTGCCAACTCCCCACCGCGGTCGTCGAGATCTCGGCCACCCTGAATCTGCCCGTCAGCATCGTGCGCATCATGCTGTGCGACCTGCTCGACACCGGCCGGATCAGCGCCCGCCACCCCCGTACTGCACGTGTCGAGGACCGGCTCCCCGACACCGACACCCTGGAACAGGTGCTCGTTGGACTCCGCAACCTCTGACCGTGCCGCCCTGCAGGCCACAGCCGACAACGGACTGAAGATCGTCGTCGTCGGCGGCTTCGGGGTCGGCAAGACCACCATGGTCCGTTCCGTGAGCGAGATCCGTCCGCTCAACACGGAAGAGACCATGACCCGCGCGGGCGAGGCCGTCGACGACCTCGACGGTGTTCAATCCAAGACGTCCACCACGGTCGCCTTCGACTTCGGCCGGATCACGCTCGACGCGCGATCGGTCCTCTACCTCTTCGGCGCGCCCGGACAGGAGCGCTTCTGGTTCCTGTGGGACCGGCTCTTCTCCGGCACCCTGGGCGCCGTCGTCCTCGTCGACACCCGGCGGCTCGCCGACTCCTGGTACGCGATCGACCGTCTGGAGCACCACGGCACGCCGTTCATCGTGGCGTGCAACGACTTCGGCGGCCCCTTGCACACCGAGCAGCAGATCCGCGAGGCCCTCGACCTCTCCCCCGACGTCCCGCTCGTGGAGTGCGACGCCCGGGACCGGTCCTCCAGCAAGTACGTCCTGATCACCCTCGTCGAGCACCTCTACGCACTGTCCCTCTCACGCGAGAAGAACGCCGACGCGGCCTTGGCGGGCGGTCCCTCCGCCCCGGCGAAGACCCCGGAGCCCACGCTGTGACCAAGTGCCCCATGAACGGGACCGCCACCCCGCTGTCCGGTCCGCGCTTCCAGACGGACCCCGTGCAGCTGTACCGGGAGATGCGCCGTGACCAGGGGTCCGTCGCCCCGGTGGTGCTCGACGGCGACATACCCGCGTGGCTGATCCTCGGCTACCGGGAGCTGCACCAGGTCACCAACGACCCCGTGCTCTTCAGCCGGGACTCGGACCTGTGGAACCAGTGGGACAACATCCCGGACGGCTGGCCGCTGCTGCCGATGATCGGACGCAAGCAGCCGTCGATCCTCTACACGGTGGGCGAGCGGCACACCGTCCGCGCCGGCATGATCAGTGACGCGCTGGAGGCCGTGGACCCCTTCGCGCTCAAGCGCTACGCCGAGGAGTTCGCCGACGACCTCATCGACCGCTTCTGCTCCTCCGGCCGGACCGACATCATCGCCGAGTACGCGATGCTGCTGCCCGCCCGGGTGCTGGCGAAGATCTACGGCTTCAGCGACGAGGTGGGCGGGCCGCTCGTCGGCGCGCTCAACGACATGATCGACGGTCGTGAGCGGGCCCTGGCCGGACAGCAGCACCTGGGCACGTCGATGTTCCAGCTCCTGACCGACAAGCACGCGGAGCCCGGTGACGACGTCGCGACCCGGATGCTCCAGGACCCCGGCGGCTTCACCGACGAGGAGGTCGCCCAGGACCTCATGGTGATGATGGCCGCGGGCCACCAGCCGACCGCCGACTGGATGGGCAACTCCCTGCGGCTGATGCTGACGGACGACCGCTTCGCCGCGTCGCTCTCCGGAGGCCGGCACAGCGTCGCCGAGGCCATGAACGAGGTGCTCTGGGAGGACACCCCCACCCAGAACGTCGCCGGCCGCTGGGCGTCCCGTGACACCCACCTCGGCGGACAGCACATCCGCGCCGGGGACCTGCTGCTCCTCGGCATCGCGGCCGCCAACGGCGACCCGCAGGTGCGCACCGACGGCTCGGCCCTGACCGGCGGCAACAACGCGTTCCTCTCCTTCGGCCACGGCGAGCACCGCTGCCCGTTCCCGGCCCAGGAGACCGCGGAGGTCATCGCACGTACGGGGATCGAGGTGCTCCTGGACCGGCTCCCGGACGTCGACCTCGCCGTCCCCGCGGAAAAACTGACCCGGCGTCCTTCCCCGTGGCTGCGGGGACTGACGGACCTGCCGGTGCACTTCACTCCCACCCCCGCTCTTGGAGGCCAGAAATGACCCGGATCGTCCTCGATCCCCTCGTCGCAGACCTCGACGGCGAGAGCGCGGCGCTGCGCGCCGCCGGACCGCTGGCCGAGGTGGAGCTCCCCGGCGGGGTGCACTGCTACGCGGTGACCCACCACGCCGAGGCCCGCCAGCTGCTCACCGACAGCCGTGTGGTCAAGGACATCAACGTCTGGAACGCCTGGCAGCGCGGCGAGATCCCGATGGACTGGCCGCTGATCGGTCTCGCCAACCCGGGCCGCTCGATGCTGACCGTCGACGGCGCCGACCACCGCAGGCTGCGCACCCTCGTCGCGCAGGCCCTGACCGTCAAGCGGGTGGAGCGGCTGCGGTCCGGCATCGAGGCGCTGACGAACGCGTCCCTCGACCGGCTCGCGGCGCACCCCAAGGGCGAGGCCGTCGACCTGAAGGCGGAGTTCGCCTATCCGCTGCCGATGAACGTCATCAGCGAGCTGATGGGCGTGGACGCCGCCGACCACCCCCGGCTCAAGGAGCTGTTCGAGAAGTTCTTCTCGACGCAGACCCCGCCTGAGGAGGTCCCGCAGATGATGGCGGACCTCGGCGCGCTCTTCACGAAGATCGTGGACGGCAAGCGCGCGAACCCGGGTGACGACCTGACCAGCGCGCTCATCGCCGCCTCCGAGGACGGCGACCACCTCACCAACGAGGAGATCGTCAACACACTGCAGCTGATCATCGCGGCCGGACACGAGACCACGATCAGCCTGGTCGTCAACGTCGTCGAGGCGCTCCAGACGCACCCCGAGCAGCGCAAGCGCGTACTGAGCGGGGAGGTGCCGTGGGAGAACGTGATCGAGGAGACCCTGCGCTGGAACACCCCCACCTCGCACGTCCTGATCCGCTTCGCGACGGAGGACGTCGAGGTCGGCGACAAGGTCCTGCCCAAGGGCGAGGCCCTGATCGTCTCCTTCGGGGCGCTCGGCCGCGACGAGAAGCAGTACGGGCCGACCGCCGGTGAGTTCGACATCACCCGGTCCCCCAACCGTCACATCGCTTTCGGCCACGGCCCGCACGTCTGCCCGGGCGCCGCGCTGTCCCGGATGGAGGCCGGCGTCGCGCTGCCCGCGCTGTACGAGCGCTTCCCCGACCTGGACCTGGCGATACCCGCCGCCGACCTGCGGAACAAGCCGATCGTCACCCAGAACGACCTCCACGAGCTGCCGGTCGACCTCGGCTGATCCACGGCACCGCATTCCGGCCGCACGGGTCGTACATGATCCGGAGCGTGCGTCTCATCGGACGGACAGGGCTCCCTGACCGCTTCCCCGAGGGGCTACGCTCCGGATCGTGGCTGACATCCAGATTCCCGCTGACCTCAAGCCCGCCGACGGACGTTTCGGCGCCGGCCCCTCCAAGGTGCGGACGGAGGCGGTCGACGCGCTGGCCGCGACCGGCACCTCCCTGCTCGGCACATCCCACCGCCAGGCCCCGGTCAAGAACCTGGTCGGCGAAGTACGTGACGGTGTGCGCAGCCTCTTCTCCCTCCCCGAGGGTTACGAGGTCATCCTGGGCAACGGCGGCTCCACCGCCTTCTGGGACGTCGCGACACACGGTCTGATCGAGTCGAAGTCGCAGCACCTGAACTTCGGCGAGTTCTCGTCGAAGTTCGCGAAGGCCGCCAAGCTCGCGCCGTGGCTGGCCGACCCGACCGTCATCGCCTCGGACCCGGGCACCCACCCGGACCCGCGGGCCGAGGCCGGCGTCGACGTCTACGCCTTCACCCACAACGAGACCTCCACCGGTGTCGCGGCCCCCGTCAAGCGGGTCGCGGGCGCCGACGAGGGGTCGCTCGTCCTCGTGGACGCCACGTCCGGCGCGGGCGGCCTGCCGGTCGACATCACCGAGACGGACGTCTACTACTTCGCACCGCAGAAGTCCTTCGCCTCCGACGGCGGCCTGTGGATCGGTGTGTTCTCCCCGGCGGCCCTGGAACGCGCCGCACGCGTCCACGCCTCGGGCCGGCACATCCCCGAGTTCTTCTCGCTGCCCACCGCGATCGACAACTCCCTGAAGAACCAGACGTACAACACCCCGGCGCTGGCCACCCTCTTCCTGCTGAACGAGCAGCTGAAGTGGATGAACACCCAGGGCGGTCTGGACTTCACCACCGGCCGCACCACCGCTTCCGCGCAGAACCTGTACGGCTGGGCCGAGGACTCCAAGTACGCCACCCCGTTCGTCACCGACCCGGCGAAGCGCTCGCAGGTCATCGGCACGATCGACTTCGAGGACGGCGTCGACGCCGCCGCGGTCGCCAAGGTGCTGCGCGCCAACGGCATCGTCGACACGGAGCCGTACCGCAAACTGGGCCGCAACCAGCTGCGCGTGGCGATGTTCCCGGCGATCGACCCGGCGGACGTCCAGGCACTGACGGCGTGCATCGACTACGTGATCGACAAGCTGTAGGCAGTACACGGAAGCGGCCCGGTACACGTCCCGTGTGCCGGACCGCTTCCGTATCACCCGGCCGGGTGAACCGTGGCTCGCGGGGCACCCGGGTCCGCTCCGGCCTACGATGATGCTCTCGACACCAGCCATTCCAGGAGGACCGCAATGTCTGCAGCAGCAGTCGAGCACCCCTGTGACGATGAGCCGGAAACACAGCTCGAAACAGCCAACCGGCTGATGGATCAGCTTCCGGGTCATCGCGTCGAGATCATCGGAGGCGTCATCACCGTGGCACCACCCCCGGACGGCCCGCACGCCCGCGCGCTCACCAAGCTGATGCGGCCCTTCATCGCCGCGGGACTCGACGACGGTGAGACGGAGGTCCTCCAGGGCGTCGGCCTGTGGCTTCCCTCCGGCCCCGAGGACTACGCCATCCCCGACCTGGCGATCGTCGACGCCGATCTCGACGAGCACCTGATCGAGAACAACTGCTACGACCCCGCCTGCTTCCGCCTGGTCCTGGAGGTCACCTCCGGGAACTACCAGAACGACATGCGCAACAAGGTCACCGCGTACGCCCAGGCCAAGATCCCCGTGTACGTCGTCGTCGACCGCAAGCACGGCCGGGTCCACGTGCTGACCGAACCGCTGCCCTCCGGTTACGACCGTCACGAGGTGTACGCCCCCGGACAGGAGGCCCCGCTTCCCTCCGTCCTGGGCACCGAGGTGTCCCTGGACGTCGCCGAGCTGGTCCGGGCGGGCCGCCCCAAGCGCTGAGGACGCGGGCCGCTACCGTTCGCGCATGACCTCAACTACGGCCCAAGTCCCTTACACCGGCGGCGAGAAGGAATCCCTGCACGCGAGTCTGGACCGGCACCGGGACGTGGTGCTGTGGAAGCTCGAAGGGCTGGACGACGAGCAGCTGCGCCGCCCCATGACCCCGACGGGGACGAATCTGCTGGGCATCGTGAAGCATCTGGCAACCGTCGAATACGGCTGGTTCTGCGAGACGTTCGGACGCGGGACCGAGGACTTCTGGTTCGACACGTCCAAGGACGACATGACGGTCGCCCCCGACGAGTCGACGGAGCGGATACTCGCGTTCTACGCCCGCGCCCGCACCGCCGCCGACCGGTCGATCGAGGAGACGGACCTGGACACCACCGGGATCTCCTGGAACGGGAGGACGGTGTCGATGCGCTGGGTTCTCATCCACATGATCGAGGACGTCCTGCGGCACGCCGGACACATGGACATCGTCCGTGAGCTGATCGACGGGACGACGGGCTCCTATCCCGCCCCCTGAGCGGCGGGCGGCGCCACGGATCCCGGCCCTCAGGTGACGCGGACGACGAGCACCGCCACGTCGTCGCGCTGCGGTACGTCGTCCAGGCGGTGGGCGAGCGCCTCCAGGATCAGTGGCAGCGGGCGGTCGCCGATGGCCGAGAGGGTGGCGGCGGTCTGCTGGACGCTCTCGTCGATGTCGTTGTCGCGGCGTTCGACCAGTCCGTCGGTGTACAGCAGGAGCACGCTGCCCCGCGGGAGTTCGTGTTCCAGGTCGTGGCGGGGGACACCGCCCGGGGAGCCGAGGAGCATCAGGTCGTGCGCACCGAGTGTCGAGACGTCTCCGTCGGGCCTGCGTACCAGGGGCGGCGGGTGGCCGGCGTTGGACCAGGTGAGCAGCCACCGGTCGCCGTGCGGGTCGACGCGGGCGTGCACCGCTGTTGCGCCGGGGCCCAGCGGCAGCGCTTCGAAGGCGCTGTCCACCGCCTTCAGAGCGGCCGCGGGCGAGTGGGCGGCGCGCGCGAGGGTGGCCTGGCGGAGCATGCTGCGGACCTGCCCCATCACCGCGGCGGCCTGGACGTCGTGTCCGATGGCGTCCCCGATGGACAGCATCAGGGACCACCGACCGGAGGCGGCGGGGTGCTGGAGCCGGTAGGCGTCGTACCAGTCGCCCCCCCACCATGTCCTGGTCGGTGGCGGGCAGGTAGAGGGCCGCCATGTCCAGGCCCGGCACGGACGGCAGCTCGGTCAGCATCGCGGCCTGGAGCTGTTCGGCGGTGCTCAGCCGGTTCTCGACGAACAGCGTGCGCTCCACCGCCTGGCTCGCGTATCCGCCGATCGCGGTCAGGACCGCCTCCTCGGTCACCTCCAGGAGGTGGGCGGCCGACCAGCACCACATCAGCACCCCGCGGTCCCGCGTCAGCGGTACACACAGCGCGGAGTGGAGGCCCAGCGAGTCGTATCCGGCCACCGCTTCGGGGCTGAAGCCCGCCACGAGCGCGTCACGGTCCGGGACGAAGACGGTGCGCTGTTCCCGCATCGCCTGCGTGCTGGGGAAGTCGGCGTCCATGTCCAGCCGGTCGATCGACACCTCGACGGGCCGGACGTCCTCCGGGTCGACCACGCGCCACAGGCCCCGGCCGTCCGCGAGCAGCAGACCGACGTAGGACGGGTCGGTGGGGCCGTCGAACAGGTTTCGCAGGCGGCGGGCCAGGTCCGTCAGGTCGCGGGAGTGTCCCAGTTCGACGGAGGCGCGCAACAGCAGGTGGGCGTGGTCGCGGTCCCTGTGGGTCCGTTCGCCGGCGATCCGCAGCCGCAGTTCCACGGAGCAGGCCGCGGCGAGTCTGCCGGTGTCGACGACGTGCTGGCAGAAGGAGTGACTGAGAGGGGTCCCGCGCCGCGTGGCCCACGGCTCGGCGAGGCCGACCATGCCGGGAAAGACCTGCCGGTCGGGCTCCTGCAGGGCGACCAGCGAGACGGGGACGCGGAGGAAGCGCGCGACGAGCCTGGCGAACCGTTCCATGCCGGGATCGGCCGCCGCTGTGAGCCCTGCGAGCCGCAGGGCTTCCGTCCTCCCCAGTTCGCCCACCCGGGGGCCTTTCGTAGAGGTGGTGGCAGGAGCCTTGGCGCGCACGTACGCCGCCCTACGAAGGTATAAGACAATTCCGGCGATGTCGTGATCAGAGCCGGGCTGCGGAGTCCGGCACGGCGGTGCGCGCGACGTCCCGCCGCCACCTCACCTCACCGTCCTCCCGCTCGTCCGTGGCGGTGAGCCCCGCCGCCGCGGCTACGGCGGCGGATGCGGCGTGGTCCGGATGGATGTGGGCGACCACGCTCCGGACGGACCCCCGCGCCAGCAGGTGGCGGACCATTCCCGTCGCCGCTTCCTTGGCGTACCCCCGGCCCTGCCACGGGGTCCCGACCACCCAGGCCACTTCCGCCCGGCCGTCGCGCACGGTGGCCTGCACGTAACCGGCCAGGGACCCGTCGGTGCGCACCCGGAGCACCCAGTTGAACCAGAGCTCGGCGGGGTCGGGCGAGCCGGCGCTCTGGCGCTCGTAGCGGCCGCGCAGGGCGCCGACCTCCTCCGGTGCGCCGCCCGTGTAGGTGTGCAGAGCGGGGTCGAAGAGGACCGCCGCCATCTCCTCCGCGTGTGCCACGTCCAGCGGGAGCGCGTCCAGGCGGGCGGTGGAGAAGGGCTCGGGGGCACCGTCGGCGTGCATGCCGCGGAGCCTACGCCGGTGACCCGCCCCGGGAACGCCCGGCGGCCCCCGCCCGCGCGCAGCCCGCCTGGAATGCCCCCTTTCTGCACATTGCCGGCGTGTGAGGTGCACCATGGAATGCATGAGCACGATCCGTGAGCTGGAGCCCTTCGTGAAGCAGTACACCGTCCTGCTCAGCAGTCGCAGGCCCGACGGATCCGCTGCCCGCACCCCCGTCAGCATCGCCGTCGAAGGCGACCACGCCTACATCCGTACGTTCTCCTCGGCGTGGAAGGTCGACCGGATGCGCAACCACCCGGTGGTGGAGGTCGCCCCGTGCACCGTGCGAGGCGCACCGACAGGACCGCCCGTGAAGGCATGGGCCCGGCTCCTGCAGGAGGGGTCGCAGGAGAACCTGCACGCCGCCCGGACGCTCTCCCGGAAGTACCCCGCCCTGCACGGCGTCGTCATCCCCCTCACCCACCGACTGAAGCGGGACCGGACACTGCACTACGAGCTGCGCCCCGTCACGCAGGACGATTGAACCACCGCACCGCGCACCGAAGTCCGGGGCGCGCACCAAGTCGGCAGAGACCCCCTGGGCACGGTCGGGCAGCCTTCCGTGGTTCACGTATTCCGCTGTGAACATCGGCATACACTCCGCGTATACACCTGATGTATTGTCCCCTCCATGCACGCAATACTTGACAAGCGAATAAAGACTGCGAAGGGTGTCCGAGCGATCGCGACCCTGTCGGTGGCCGGGGCCCTGATCCTGGGCCTCAGCGGCTGCACGCACTACGACACCAGCAAGCCGAGCGACGTACGCAAGGCCGCCACCGACGACAAGTCCGGCGGTCGCGCCGTCGGCACGGTCGACTGCCGCAAGGCCAAGTGCATCGCCCTCACCTTCGACGCGGGACCGAGCGAGAACAGCCCCCGCCTCCTGGACATCCTCAAGGCGAACAAGGTGCACGCGACGTTCTTCCTGCTCGGCAAGAACCACATAGACAAGCACCCCGACCTGGTCGAACGGATGGCCCGGGAGGGACACGAGCTGGCCAGCCACACATGGGACCACAAGATCCTCACCGAGATCAGCGATGCGGAGATCCGCGACGAGTTCAAGCGCACCGACGACGCGGTGGAGAAGCTGACGGGCAAGCGACCCACGCTCATGCGGCCGCCGCAGGGCCGCACGGACAACCACGTCGGCGAACTCGCCAAGCAGGAGGGCCTGGCCCAAATACTGTGGGACGTCACCACGAAGGACTACTAGGTGCCGCCGAGCGCGACGATCACCGAGCGCGCCGTGCAGCACGCGAAGCGGGACTCCATCATCCTGCTGCACGACATCTACAAGAACACCGTGCCCGCGGTCCCCGGCGTCATCGACCAGCTCAAGGCCAAGGGCTACACCTTCGTCACCGTCCCCCAGCTGCTGGCCCCCGGCAGGGCCGAGCCGGGCAAGGTCTACAAACCGTGACCGATCTGGGCCTTCTCGAGTCCGGGCCGCCCCACGGCTACGACTTGAAGCGTTCCTTCGACGCGAAGTCCGGCCAGGACCGGCCGCTGCACTACGGCCAGGTCCACGCGGCCGTGTCGCTCCTGCTGAAGAACGGCCTCGTCGTCTGCCGCGGTTCTAGCCGCGCCGCCGCTTGGCCATGAGCAGGGCCAGCACGATGACGACGACCGCGACCGCCCCGCCCGTCACCGTGCTCTTCCCGGGGCCGCCGTCCTCGCCACCGTCCCCCGAAGACGTCCCGCCGCCCCCGCTGTTCGGCGACGCCTTGCCACCGCCGCCCTTCACGTCGACGCGCACCACCTCGCTCCGCTCCCCCTCGGAGCCGAACATCATGGCCGAGCCGTCCGCCGTGTAGGTCACCGACTCGGCCTGCCCCTGCAGCGGCACGCTCACGGCGTGGTCGGCACCGAGCCGGCCGTGCCCGAAGGCGTAGGCCCGTGCGCTGAAGTAGGAGCGCAGCACCAGCTCCTTGCCGTCCGGCGAGAACGCGCCGTCCGTCACCCACGGCACCTCGTCCACCCGCCGGAACACGTTCGTCCCGCCGGCCGTCAGCTTCTGCGGACCCTCGTAGAGCCCGCCGCCGCCCTCCCTCTTCGAGGCGATGTACACCCGCCCCGTCACGGGGTGGACCATCATCGCCTCGGCGTTGCGCGCCCCGTCCGCGTACTTCACGTCGAACTGCGTGGCCCGCACCGTGGCGTCCGCGAGCTTCTTCGGTTCCGGGAAGCGGTAGATCCAGACGTGGTCCCAGGAGCCGTCGAGGTTGTCACCGATGTCGCCGACGTACAGGTTCCCGTCGGGCCCGAGTGAGATCGCCTCCACGTCGCGGGGCTCCCCGACACCCTTCATGGTGATCGTCGCGACGGTCTTCCCGGTCCGGGAGTCGACGGCATAGACGTACGGCCCGTCCTCGCTGTCGTTGTGGGTCCAGTAGACGCCCGGGTGGA
The DNA here is from genome assembly GCF_042803195.1 of Streptomyces sp. NPDC057428. Classification (NCBI taxonomy): domain Bacteria; kingdom Bacillati; phylum Actinomycetota; class Actinomycetes; order Kitasatosporales; family Streptomycetaceae; genus Streptomyces; species Streptomyces sp. NPDC057428. The sequence continues at coordinate 13,279 of NZ_JBHVCT010000033.1, read as the reverse complement.
TCCGGCTGGCGGCCAGGCCGCTGGACTCGGTGATGCGTGGGTCCTCGATGGTGAAGGTACGGTCCGCCCCGTCCCCCTCGTCCGCGACGGCGGGCGCCGCCCCCGCGAGGAACAGGAGGGCAGCGGCGGCGGAGAGGGTCAGCAGCGATCTCATGGCACAAGTGTCCACTGTCACGTCGCAGGCCGGAGCGGTGATCCGCCATGATGTCGCCATGCGTTTTCTCTTCGTCGGCGACTCCATGACCATCGGGCGTTCCGGCGACTTCACCTGGCGCTACCGGATGTGGCAGCACCTGGAGGCGACCGTCGGCTGCGGCGGCTACGCGATCACGGGTCCGCGCACCGAGCTGTACGACACCGAGGCGAACGCCCCGCTCTCCCACACCTACGGCGATCCGGACTTCCCCGCGCCCGCGCGCCGGCACCTCGCCGGCTGGGGCGAGGGCTGGCTCCACATGGCGCCCGTCATCGCGGACACGGTCACGGTGACCCGTGCCGACGTCCTGCTGGTCTCGCTCGGCCTGATAGACCTCGGCTTCTACACGAACAGTGAGCAGACGGCCGCGAACGCGCGGGCCTTCGTCACCGCGGCCCGCACCGCGAACCCGCGGATCAGGCTGGTGCTCCTCCCCGTGATACCCAATGTGCGGGCCGAGTCCGACGCTCCCTTCGCCGCGGAGTGCGACAGCTTCAACGTGCTGCTCGCGAAGGCCGTCGCCGATCTGGACACCCCCTCGTCGCCGGTCCTGCTGGCCTCGCACCCGGCGGGCTACGACATCCGCACGGACACCTACGACGGCACCCACCCCGGCCCCACGGGCGAACACAAACTGGCCGGCGCCTTCGCCGACGCGATGCACCAGGCGTGGGGCGTGGGCGGCGCGTACGCGCAAGCCGTGCTCGCGGCCTGAAGCGTCCTGAACCCGGCCCCGGAACCCGGCCCCGGGCCGGGCCGGGCCCTAGCGGGTCAGCCGACGAGCTCGACGCCCAGCATCGCGAGCCCCAGCTTGGTCAGCTCCTCGGACACCTCGTCCGGCCTGGCCCTGCGGGGGCGGCGGGCGTGGTGGGCCATGAGCTCGTGGACCGTGCCGACCATCACCATCACCACCACACGGTGGTCCCGCTCCTCCGCCTCACCCCGCACCGCCGCGCGCTCAGCCTCGCCGGTGAGGAAGTCGCCCCACAGGTCACGCCACTTCTTGCAGTGGGCGTCAACGGCGGGACTCACGCCCAGCACCTCGACGAAGGTGATCCGCGCCTCGCGCAGGTCCCGGGTCACGGCCGACACGTACGCGTCGAAGAGCCGCCGGAAGCGCTCCGCGACCGGACAGTCGTCCATGCCGTCCGAGAGCAGGGCCTGTTCGGCCGCGCGGAGCCCACTGGTCGTGATCTGGTTGTGGAGGGCCATGAGCACGCCCTCCCGGGAGCCGAACTCCTCCCAGAGCATCTCCTCCGGGACCCCGGCCACCTCGCACAGGGCCTGCTCCGACGTGGCCGCGTAGCCGTACACCCCGAACAGTTCCAGGCCCGCGTCGAGGAGTTGCGCACGTGCCCGGGTGCGCCTGCCGTCGACCGCTCCGGTCAGTTGGTCCACCGGGACATCCACCACGGGTCCTCCTTCGTCTGCCACATCTCCGGTGCTCGCGGCTGCGGTTGAGCGGGTCCGCGCGGGCCGGTGAGGGCTCGGTCGCCTCTGGATGGCGCGTGCGCCATTGTCCTGGTTCGTCCGGCGGTGCGCACCCTTCGGCGCGCCACCGGGCCGATAGACCAGCAGGACCGGTGAGCGCTCGTACGTCAGTACAGACGCCGTCAGGACGCGAGACCGGAGGTGCGGAACAGCCGGAGTCGCCGGCTACCTCCAGCCCCTCGGCCGGTGGAGGCGCGGCTGGCAGAATCCGCTCCATGGCGGACATCATCACGCGCGACGGCACATGGAGCTTCGATGGGGAGACGATTCGCATCGTCCCCGGCAGCAAGGTGCACCCCGTGCGACAGGATCTCGGCGAGTTCGCCGTGCCGCTCGAAGCGGTGGCGGGCGCCTCCTTCGAACCGGACCGCAAGGGCGGCCGCCTGCGGCTCCGGCTCCGCACCGGTGCCTGCCCGGTACAGCGGGCCGCCGACGGACGACTGCGGGACACGGGTGACCCGTATCAACTGCTGGTGGAGAAGGACCGCACGGGCGTGGCCGAGTACCTCGTCGACGAGATCCGCAACGCCCTGGTGATCGAGCAGGTGCCGGACGGGCCGGTGGACCGCTTCCTGCTGCCGGGACCGTCGGTACCCGTGTCCGGCGGAGGCGGGGACGGCACCGCGTCCTTCGACGGGTACACGGTCCGCCTCGTCTGGAACTGGAAGGCCGAGGAGTCGAAGACCACCGGAGGCGCCGTCACTCTCCCGCTGTCGGACGTCACCGGAGTGCGCTGGATACCGGCCATCGGACTGGAGAACGGTTCCCTCCGCTTCGACCGCGCGGGAGTCACCGCGACCGCGCAGCCCAAGTACGACCCGTACTCGCTGGACCTGTGGGGGCTGTCCAAGCGGGAGTACACCGCCGTCCTCGTCGCGGCCGCCGTGCTCGTGCGACTGCCCTCGCCCGCCCAGGCGCTCGCACCCGGCGCCCCGCAGGAAGTCCCCGCTCTCGCCCCGGCCGACGTCCCGGCCGCCGACGATCACGACGTCCTGTTGCGGCGACTGCGCGAGCTCGGCGAGCTGCACAAGGCAGGCGTCCTCACCGACGAGGAGTTCACCGTCGCCAAGCAAGCCGTGCTGAAGCGCCTCTGAGCCCGGACCGCCGTCCCGCACCCCCTGGACGGGGACGTCGCCCAGCCTCGCGAAACGCTCCCGCCACGGCAGTGGGTCACCCGGATCGGCGTCGGCCACAGCAGGGAAGTACGTGCTCCGGAAGCCCGCGTGAAGCAGTCGCACATCACCATGCCGCGATCCTCACACCCGGCACCGACAACCGTGGCACCCGGCCGTGCCGGCGACGATTTCAGCGGCCGTCGGTGGCGCGCGCGGCCTGCTCGATCACGCGGGTCACCGCGTCCGGGCGGGAGACCGTGACGGCGTGCGAGGCCTTGATCTCCGTGGTGTGGGAGTGGGCGCGCTCGGCCATGAAGCGCTGTGCGGCGGGTGGGATGTTGAGGTCCTGCGTGGTGACCAGGTTCCAGGAGGGGATGGTCTTCCAGGCGGCCCCGGTGGCTCCCTCCTCCAGGGCGGAGGCGGCTACGGGGCGCTGGGTCGCGGCCATGAGGTCACTGACCCGTGTGGGGACGTCGGCGGCGAACTGGTGGTGGAACTTGTCGGCCTTGATGTAGAGGTCGGTGCCGGCGCCGCCTCCGGCGGCGGGGAAGGAGACGGGGTTCAGGGCTTCTCCGAGCGTGCTGCCGGGGAACTTGCCGGACAGCCCCAGTGCGGTCTCGCCCTGCTCGGGGGCGAAGGCGGCGATGTAGGCCAGGGCCTTCACGTTCGGGTTGCCCGCGGCGGCCTCGCTGATCACGGCGCCACCGTAGGAATGACCCGCGAGCACGACGGGGCCGTGGATCGACTTGAGGAAGCTCTTGAGGTAGTCCGCGTCACTGGTCAGGCCCCGCAGCGGGTTGGCCGGGGCCATCACGGGATATCCGTCGTGCCGCAGGCGCTGGATCACGCCGTTCCAGCTGGACGAGTCGGCGAAGGCGCCGTGCACCAGGACGACCGTGGGCTTGGCGCTTGCCGGCTGGTGCCCGCTCGTGGCACTCGCCGGCGACACCGCCGTGAGGGTCAGCGCCGCCACCCCTGCCATGGCGCCCACCACGGCGATGCGCTTGCGGGAGGAACGGAAGGCGGTCGAAAGGTTCATGAGAACTCCTCAGATCAGGGCGGATGCCGGGGCGCCACCGCCGGAAGGGGGCCTGTCCGGTGGCGACACCAGAAACCTAGCGGGGCTTTGCCTCGCACACAAGTTACTTGCGCACAAGATAAATGGAGGCGAGTGCATAGCGCTCGCGAGAAGATACGGTAATGTCCCGAATGCCCTTCATGAAGCGGACAGCCACCGACAGGAAGACGAGTCGAGCGATGAGTGACGAGAGCCCCGCGACCGGGCCGGACCGGCCCATCCCGCTCCTGGACAAGCACCTGTGCTTCACCCTGTACGCGGCCTCGCGCGCCGTCACCGGCGTGTACCGGCCCCTGCTCGAACCGCTCGGGCTGACCTATCCGCAGTACCTGGTCATGGTCGCCCTCGGCGAACACCGCACCCTGACCGTCAAGGAACTGGTGGCTCTCCTGCAGCTGGACTACGGAACCGTCACGCCGCTGATCAAGCGCCTGGAAGCGAACGGCCTGCTCAAGCGGCAACGCCAGGCGGACGACGAACGGGTGGTCCACGTCGCGCTCACCGAGGAAGGCCTCGCACTGCACGCACGCCTCTCCAGCATCCCGCCGGCCATCGGCGAGGCCGCAGGGCTGACCGCCGAAGAGGTCTCCACCCTTCAGAGCCTGGCGCGCCGCCTGACGGCCAACATCGACGATCACACCTCGGCGGGCAAGAAGGGGGACAGGAGGACGTGAAGCGCCCGTGATCTGCGCGCGGACCGCAGGCCCGGTCCCCTAGCGCTCCGGGAACGCCTCTCCGCACGCGCTGCAGAACCTCGGCGCGCGGTCCGCGGACAGCCGGCCGCACTCCGGGCACACCAGGTCGAGCATGCAGGGGGCCTCGCCGCCCTCGTGCGCCGGAGTCCGTACGGCCGGCTTGACGGTGAGCCCGGGGCGGCGGCGGTGCACCGTGAGGTAGGTCAGCCCGTCCGGGCCGGCCTCCAGGGCCCGGCGCGAGGTGCGGGGCAGCCACATCACCGTGGTCGGGACGAGGTCGAGGGCGCGGCCGCCCGTGCGCAGACCGCCGCTCCCAGCGAGGACGACGAGGAGTACGTCGAGGACGTCCTCCTGGTGTTCGCCCACGTGGGCGTCCGGCGGCAGGTGGACGACGTTGGCGTCCAACTCCCTTCCCTGTTCGGCAAGATGCCACAGCGCACCACGTTCGCCGGGGGCGACGGAAGTGAGGAGCTCGTCCAGGACCGCCAGCACCTTCGGCGTGGCGTTCACGCGGCCACCTCGTCGTACCGCTCACGGGCCTCGTGGACCCGGTCGGAATGCGCCGGGGTAGGGGTCGACATGGTCCTTGTGCCCTCCGGTCCTGCCTGCGGGTGACCTGCGGACATCGCAGGACGCACTCTCGATGGAGGGTAACTCTCCCTGCGGCCGAGGGGCGGAGGCGGCCCGCACCCGCCGCGCCGGGGGCGGCGTACAGGACAGCTCCCGGTCGCAGTCGTCGGGCTCGCGGACGGGAGCGTGCGCGCGGTGGTGGGCCTGGCAGCCGCGGCGCCCCTGTGGTCGTCCGCATACCACGTGGCCGTCAGGGGCTGACCCGCACGCGGGGGTGCGGGGGGTGTGGGCGTACCCGGCCGACCGGCCCCGGAGACGCCCGAGCCCCTGGGTAGGGTGGGAGGCGCGAGACCCCTAGTGAACCGGAACCGGGAGCAGACGTGAGCGAGTCGGCGGCCATCGCCCTGCAGGAGGAGATCGCCCTCGAACTCGAGGTCGCTGAGACCTTCGACGCCGAGAAGGAGATCGAGCGCCGTGTGGCGTTCCTCGCCGAGCGGCTGACCGCCTCGGGCCTGCGTTCCCTGGTGCTCGGCATCAGCGGCGGGGTCGACTCCACCACCGCCGGCCGGATGTGCCAGCTCGCCGTGGAACGGGCGCGCGCGGCTGGCCACGAGTCGCGGTTCTACGCGATGCGGCTCCCCTACGGCGTCCAGGCCGACGAGCACGACGCCCAGCTCGCGCTCTCCTTCATCCGCGCCGACAAGGTCCTGACCGTGGACATCAGGCCCGCGAGCGACGCCGCGCTCGCCGCCGCGCTCGCCGCCGGTGTGAGCTTCCGCGACTCCGGCCACGAGGACTTCGTACTCGGCAACATCAAGGCGCGGCAGCGCATGATCGCCCAGTACGCGGTGGCCGGAGCGCACGACGGCCTCGTCGTCGGCACGGACCACGCGGCCGAGGCGGTCTCCGGCTTCTTCACCAAGTTCGGGGACGGCGCCGCCGACCTGGTCCCGCTGACCGGGCTGACCAAGCGCCGGGTGCGCGCGGTCGCCGAGGTGCTGGGCGCACCCGCCGAGCTCGTCGGGAAGGTGCCGACGGCCGACCTGGAGACGCTCGACCCCGGCAAGGCCGACGAGCACGCCCTCGGCGTCACCTACGACACCATCGACGACTTCCTCGAGGGCAAGCCGGTCGACGACGAGGCCTTCGACACGATCGTCGGCAGGTACCGCCTCACCGATCACAAGCGCCGGCTGCCCATCGCCCCGTAGACTCCGGCGCCATGGACCGGAGACCCGACGAGAAGTACCCGCCGACCGAGCCCCACGACCACGGCATGCTGGACGTGGGTGACGGCAACCTCGTGTACTGGGAGGTCTGCGGCAACCCGGCCGGCAAACCCGCGCTCGTCGTGCACGGCGGTCCGGGCTCGGGGTGCACCGCACGGCCCCGGCAGTACTTCGACCCGGACCTCTACCGCGTCGTGCTCTTCGACCAGCGCAACTGTGGCCGCTCCACCCCGCACGCGAGCGACCCGTCGGCGGACATGCGGCACAACACGACAGCCCACCTGATCGCCGACATGGAACGCCTGCGCACCCGTCTCGGCATCGAGAAGTGGCTGCTGTACGGCGGCTCGTGGGGCTCCACCCTGATCCTGGCGTACGCCGAGGAACACCCGGGACGGGTCTCGGAGATCGTGATCCCGGCGGTGACGACGACCCGGCGCAGCGAGATCGACTGGCTGTACAGGGGCGCCGGACAGATCTTCCCCGAAGCCTGGGACCTGTTCCGGGCGGGCGTCCCGGAGGCCGAGGGCCCGCACGCGCTCGTCGCCGCGTACGCCCGGCGGATGGAGAGCCCGGACCCCGGGGTGCGGGCGCGGGCGACGGCCGACTGGTGCGCCTGGGAGGACGCGGTGCTGTCCATGGAGACGTACACCGGTCCGCCGCCCTACAGCGGCAGGCCCGGACGGGCCCAGCAGGCACTCGTGCGGATCTGCGCGCACTACTTCTCGCACGGCGCCTGGCTGGAGGAGGGGCAGCTGATCCGCGACGCGGGCCGCCTGGCGGGCATTCCCGGCGTGCTGGTGCACGGCCGCCTCGACCTGGGCGGCCCGCTCATCACCGCGTGGGAACTGGCCAGGGCCTGGCCCGATGCGGAGCTGACGGTGATCCCCGACGCGGGTCACCTCGGCGGTGCGGCGACCTCGCGGGCCGTGCTGGCAGCGCTGGACCGGTTCGCCGTGCGCGCGTGAAGCCCCCTTGCTTCGAGCCCGCTCGAAGGAGTTGGCTTGGGCTCCATGAAGTACACGCAGCTCGGACGCACCGGACTCAAGGTCAGCCGCCTCGTCCTGGGGACGATGAACTTCGGCCCCCAGACCAACGAGAGCGACAGCCACGCCCTCATGGACGCCGCCCTGGAGGGGGGAGTCAACTTCTTCGACACGGCGAACGTCTACGGCTGGGGCGAGAACAAGGGCCGCACCGAGGAGATCCTCGGCACCTGGTTCGCGCAGGGCGGCGAGCGCCGCGACAAGGTCGTCCTCGCCACCAAGGTCTACGGCAACATGGGTGCCGGCGATGCCTGGCCCAACCACGACAAGCTGTCCGCACTCAACATCCGCCGGGCCGTCGACGCGAGCCTCAAGCGCCTGCAGACGGACCACATCGACCTGTACCAGTTCCACCACGTCGACAGGTCCACCCCGATCGACGAGATCTGGCAGGCCATCGACGTACTGATCCAGCAGGGCAAGATCCTCTACGCGGGCTCGTCCAACTTCCCGGGTTACAAGATCGCGCAGGCCAATGAGCGTGCCCGGCAGCGGGGCGCCTACGGCCTGGTCAGCGAGCAGTGCATCTACAACCTGATGCAGCGCGGCGCAGAGATGGAGGTCATCCCGGCCTCCCAGGAGTACGGCCTCGGGGTGATCCCGTGGTCCCCGCTGAACGGCGGGCTGCTCGGCGGCGTACTCCGCAAGGAGCGTGAGGGCGGCGGCGCCCGCTCCACCTCCGGCCATGCCGCCGAAGCCCTGGCCGACCCGAAGGTGCGGGAGCGGATCCAGGCGTACGAGGACCTGGTGGAGAAGCACGGTCTGGAGCCCGGCGAGACCGGCCTCGCCTGGCTGCTGACGCGGCCAGGCGTCACCGGACCGATCTCCGGCCCGCGCACGCGCGAGCAGCTCGACTCCGCCCTGCGCGCGGTGGAAATGGAGCTGTCCGACGAGTTGCTCTCCGCCCTGGACGAGATCTTCCCGGGCCCGGGGCCGTCGCCGGAGAACTTCGCCTGGTAGGACGCGGCGTGCGTGCGGCCGTCCTTGCGGGGCTCAGCCCCCGAGGGCGGCCGCCGCCGCGACGAGGACGAACATCAGCACGAGCACGGCCGCCATGATGCGGTTTCTGGTCTTCGGGTCCACGCGAGGAGCCTAGCGGCCCCGCTCACCGCCCCAGCCGCCAGGCCCGCACCACCTCGTAACGCGGCTGCCCCGCACGGGAGGTCCAGCGTCCCGACGTGTCCGGGGGCCCGGGCCTATCGTTGTACTACGCGGCTGCCCGCGCCGTGCGGCAGCGGGGAGGAGCGGCACGATGACCGTCGTCGACGACAGGATCGAGATGGCCGACACCAGCGACGAGCGCACCCTGGACATGATGTTCGAGTGGCTTGAGCCCACCCCCGAGGGATTCAAGGTAGAGATCGTCGAGGGGAACATCTACATGTCGCCGCAACGGGGCACTCACTGGCAGATCATTCTCGACCTCATCGAGCAGTTGCGGGCCGGCTACCCACGTCGGCGGCTGATGTCCGACGTACGCATCGATTTTCCGGGCCGGCTCAACGGATTCGCGTCCGACGTCGTGGCTCTTGCCGACGGCGCCACCGCCGACGCCAAGGGCCACTGGCGCTACCAGGACATCGAGTTCGTCGCCGAGGTGATCTCCAAGGACACCGCCGCCAACGACTACGGCTCCAAGAAGGCCACCTACGCCACCGCGGGCGTGCCGGTGTACCTCATCGCCGACCCGTACACCGGCACGTGGCACCTGCACACGCTCCCCAAGGACGACGAGTACCGCAGCCTGCTGAGCCTCGACTTCGGCTCGGCCGTCGATCTCACCGGCACGGTCGTGGGCCTCACGCTGGAGACGGGCGACTTCCCCCGCGACTGAAAAACGAGAACGCCGCCCCCTCCGGCAGGAGGGAGCGGCGCACTCGGCCGTGCTCAGGCGGCCGTCGCCAGCTGCTCGCGCGGGACGAACCGCACGTGCGGGCGGCCCGGGCGCAGGTCGACCTTGAGGCGCAGACCGCCGACTCGGGTCAGGGCGAAGCCCACACCGAGGGCGGCCAGCATCGAGATCGCCCCGCCGACCGCCATACCGGTCCGGGCCCCGTAGGTGTCGCTGATCCAGCCGACGATCGGGGCGCCCACCGGAGTACCACCGGCGAAGACCATCATGTAAAGGCTCATCACCCGGCCCCGCATCTCCGGGTCCGCGGCCATCTGGACGCTCGTGTTGGCGACGATGTTGGTCGTCAGGCCGATCATGCCGATCGGGACGAGCAGCAGCGAGAACAGCCAGACGGACGGCGACAGCGACGCGGCGATCTCCAGGACACCGAACACGGTGCCCGCCCCCACCAGCATCCGCAGCCGCGAGGAGCGGCGGCGGGCGGCGAGGAGGGCTCCGGCCAGGGAGCCGGCGGCCATGAGGATGTTGAAGAACGAGTACATCCCGGCGCCGCCGTGGAAGATGTCGTCAGCGAAGGCCGTCAGGAAGATCGGGAAGTTGAAGCCGAAGGTGCCGATGAAGCCGACCAGGACGATCGGCCAGACCAGCTCGGGTCTGCCCGACACGTAACGCAGCCCTTCACGGAGCTGCCCCTTGGCGCGCTTGACGGTCATGGACGGGTGGAGCTCGCTCGTCCGCATCATCAGCAGCCCGGCGAGCGGCGCCGCGAACGACAGGCCGTTCAGCAGGAAGGCCCAGCCGCTGCCGACCGTGGTGATCAGGACGCCCGCGACGGCGGGGCCGATGAGCCGGGCCGACTGGAAGTTGGCCGAGTTCAGGCTGACGGCGTTGCGCAGCTGCGCGGGACCGACCATCTCGGACACGAACGACTGGCGCGCCGGGTTGTCGACGACGGTCACCATGCCGAGCAGGAACGCGATCAGGTACACGTGCCAGACCTGGACGACGCCGGAGAGGGTGAGGGCGGCGAGTGCGAGGCCGCACAGGCCGAGCGCCGCCTGGCTGATGAGCAGCAGCCGCCGCTTCGGGAGCCGGTCGGCGATGACGCCTCCGTACAGGCCGAAGAGCAGCATCGGGAGGAACTGGAGGGCCGTCGTGATGCCGACGGCGGTGGCGGACCCGGTGAGGCTCAGGACGAGCCAGTCCTGCGTGATGCGGCTCATCCAGGTACCGGTGTTGGAGATCACGGCGCCCGTGGCGAACAGGCGGTAGTTGCGTATCTTCAGCGACGAGAAGGTCCCGCCGGTCTTGCTCTCGTGGGTGGACGTCGGTGCGGGGGCGGAGTCTGCTCCGGATCCCGTACTCAAAAGGGTTCGCCTCCTCGGGCGTATACGGCGGTCGGACTGACGGGGATGTGGACGTGGACGCCGCGGGCTGCCGGCCCGGGTGCCACGCCTGGGATCACAGGTGGGCGAGCTTCTCCAGTACGGGCGCGGCGGCCCGCAGCTTCTCCCACTCCTCCTCGTCCAGGCCCTCGGCGAGGTGGGCCAGCCAGGCGTTCCGCTTGGAGCGGCTCTCGGCGAGCATGGCTTGTGCCTGCTCGGTCCGGCTGACCATCTTCTGCCGACGGTCGTCGGGGTGCGGTTCCAGTCTGACCAGGCCCTTGGCTTCCAGCAGCGCGACGATGCGGGTCATCGACGGGGGCTGCACGTGCTCCTTGCGGGCCAGCTCACCGGGGGTGGCGGATCCGCAACGGGCCAGTGTGCCGAGCACGGACATCTCGGTGGGGCTCAGCGACTCGTCGACTCGCTGGTGCTTCAGGCGACGGCCCAGCAGCATCACGGCGGAGCGAAGGGAGCTCACGGCGGCGGCACTGTCACCGTCGTGGATCAGGTCAGGCATGTTCATTAGCGTAACTCATTAGCTCTGCTAAATACCAACCGGTGGTACACGCGCGAGAAACTGATCACCCGAACGAGTGAGTATGGGCCGGAAACCGCCCCGGAACGGCCATCCGTGCCGCGACCCTGCTTGGCATGGGATCGACAGTGCTCAGCCTGCGCATAGACGGTGAGCTGCTCGAGCGGCTCCGCCGGCACGCCGCCAGACGCGGCATGACCGTCCAGGACTACGTGGTCCGGACCCTCGTGCGCGACGATTTCGACGAACGCTTCCACGCGGCCGTCGACGAGACGGAGAAGTTCTACGGGGCGGACCCCCGTCACCCGGACCCGGCCGACCGGGTCACCTGACGGATATCCGCCCCGCGGGGGTGGAACGTCCGTACGCGCCTATGCGAGGCCGAGCCCCGGCATCGCGTAGTAGAAGACGAAGACCGCGGACACCACGTACATGGCGGTCGGCACCTCACGTCCCCGGCCCGCCACCAGGCGCATCACGCTGAAGGTGATGCAGCCGATGCCGATGCCGTTGGTGATCGAGTACGTGAACGGCATCATCAGCATCGCGAAGAAGGCCGGGACCGCGAGCGTCATGTCGCTCCAGTCCACGTCACGCACATTGCCCGCGAGGATCAGGAACCCGACCGCGATCAGGGCCGGAGTGGCCGCCTGAGAGGGAACCATCGTCGCCAGCGGCGTCAGGAACAGCGCCACCGTGAAGAGCAGCCCGCTCACCACACTCGCGAGCCCGGTGCGGGCACCTTCGCCGACGCCCGCCGTGGACTCCACGAAGCACGTCGAGGCGGAGGACGAGCTCAGACCGCCCGCCGCGACCGCGACACCGTCGACGAACAGGACCCTGTTGATGCCGGGGAAGTTGCCGTTCCTGTCCATCAGCTTCGCCTCGTCGCCGACACCGAGGATGGTGCCCATCGCGTCGAAGAAGCAGGACAGCAGCACGGTGAAGACGAAGAGGATGCCGGTCACCACCCCGACCTTCCCGAAGCCGCCGAACAGGCTGACGTGGCCGAGCAGACCGAAGTCGGGCGACGACACCGGATTCCCGGGCCACTTCGGGACGGTCAGGCCCCAGGCGTCGGCCGGCAGGTCCGCGACGGCCTCGATGACCAGCGCCAACACCGTCATGACGACGATGGAGATCAGGATCGCGCCGGACACCTTGCGCAGGATCAGCCCGAGGGTCAGCAGCGTGCCGAGGATGAAGACCAGCACGGGCCAGCCGTGGAGGTGACCGTCATTGCCGAGCTGCAGCGGCACCGTGGTGTGCGCGGCGTCCGGGATGCGGGAGACGAAGCCCGAGTCGACCAGGCCGACCAGCAGCACGAACAGGCCGATGCCCATCGCGATGCCCTTGCGGAGCGACCGCGGCACGGCGTTCATCACGCGCTCCCGCAGCCCGGTCGCGACCAGCAGCATCACGACGATGCCGGCCAGCACGACCATGCCCATGGCGTCGGCCCAGCTCATCCGGGGGGCGAGCTGGAGGGCGACGACGGTGTTGACGCCGAGACCGGCGGCGAGCGCGATCGGCACGTTGCCGATGACACCCATCAGGAGCGTGGAGAACGCGGCCGCCAGCACGGTGGCCGTGACGAGCTGGCCCCCGTTGAGCTGATGCCCGTACATGTCCTTCGCGCTGCCGAGGATGATCGGGTTCAGCACGATGATGTAGGCCATGGCGAAGAACGTGGCGAAACCGCCACGGATCTCGCGGGCGACCGTCGACCCCCGCTCGGAGATCTTGAAGTAGCGATCGAGGGAGCCAAGCGACTGCTGCGGCCCCTGAGGCTGACCGACCGGAGCGGTGGCCGAGGAGGACATGTATGACCTTCAGTCGTGCATGAGAGGGATGGATACAGTCAAATTTGGATGTTTACACGAATGAATTGAGTCATCCATAAGCAGGTTCAGTATGAATACATAAGCCGAAGATCGCTATCTCCGCGCGTAGACCCTTGCGTCGACTGGCTCGCCCGGGACAGCACTTACGACCTTGGGGGAATTAGTGATCGTCCCGGTCGGGCCGTGACATGAGAAGGACCGCACGGGTTAGGTGAGTTGTGAAGCTTTCCTGGGCCCGTG
>NZ_JBHVCT010000032.1:0-66384 GCF_042803195.1 Streptomyces sp. NPDC057428 | reverse complement strand
GCTTCCGTAACCGCGCCAACCAGCGGCTCCGATCACGTTGTGCAACCACCCGGCGGAGCCGACGGGAAGCACACCCCCACTAAATTCGAAGACCCGATAACCCCCCGCAGCGACGGGGTCGTTGGGGCATTCATGCAGGGAGAGCAGTAGGTAATGAGTGTGGTGGAGAACTGGTCCCGCGTGATGCATCTTCTTCGACAACACGCCCCGGCCGATCACGCGGATCTGCCTGGTCCCGCTACGGAACAGATGCTCGTGGCCACCGAGGAGCGGATGGGTATCCCCCTCCCTCAGGACCTGCGGGCGTGGCTGCTGCAGAACAATCTGGATCTTCCTGAGGAAGATGTGGACGACGGTGTGGCATGTTGCGGATTCGCCGGGTTCCCGGATGAGGGAAGCTTCTTTCTGGGAATCCGGGCGATGGGGAATCTATATGCGAACCGCTCCAGGTCCGGCGGATTCGACCCTCCGGACCAGCCGGACAATCCGTTCTGGCGTAATGAGTGGATCCCGTTCCTGTCGGATCACGACGGCTGGATGGGATTGTTCATCGACGTGCGGGACGGGCGTATCGGCAGGTGGTTCGTGGGTGAGATCACGACCACGGGCGAGTACGAATCGCTGGCTCACTACTTCGACTCCGTGGCGGAGAAGCTGACGAAGATCGCCGATAAGAGCCATCCGGTCTGTGAGGTCGTGGAAGGGCGACTCGTCTGGTCGTGAAACAAACATGCTCCCCGGATATCCAATGAGCTGTTCCCAGTAACCGTCGGCCACCGTCCGTGAGCACGAGGCGCGTCGCGCGGTCCGCTGTATCCCCAAGTCCGGTCAGGCGTGCGGCCCCTGGTAGGAACGATCTTGCGACAGAAAGATCCGGCCGAGGGGCCTTACGTGCCGACCAGTGTCACATACACCGCCGTGCTCGATGTGAAGCGGTCCACCGCCGAGCATCTGGCCGGCCTCCTGCGCGACCACCGGATCGCGGCCAGGACCCGCAAGGGGCGGCGGGCGCTGGGCTGCTTCAAGCAGGCCGTACTCGTGCTGCGCTGGTTCCTCGACGGCACTCGACTGGCCCAACTCGCCTGTGACAACGGGGTGTCCACCTCCACCGCATACCGCTACCTCCACGAAGGACTGACCGTGCTGGCGGCCGGGGCTCCGGCCGCCAATGCCACCAGGCGGGCCTGCGGAAACGCGGACCGCTCCCCCTACTGGAAGCGGGCCGACCGAAGAACTCCGCGTTGGCTGTCGTGTCTGCCACGTCCAGACACGTCCCGTCGATCGCCACCAGACGACGCCAAGGCCATGTACATCAACATCGTCGTCGACGACGACCCCGGATTCCGCCGCATCGCCACGATGCTGCTGACGGCACGGGGGCTGCGGGTCGTGGCAGAGTCCGGGGACGGTGCCTCGGCTCTGGACGCGGTGCGGGCACACCGCCCCCACCGGCTGTTACTCGATCTGCACTTGCCCGACCTGGACGGACTGACCGTGGCCCGCCGGCTGGCCGAGTTGGACCACCCACCGCGGATCGTGCTGACCTCGACCGACGGATCGTTGTGGTCGCAGGAGGAACTGGAGAGCGCGGGCATCGAGTGCTTCGTCGCCAAGGACAGGTTGTTCGACGCCGATCTGCGAGGCATGTTCGCCGCCTCCGGTGCTTGTGACTGAGGACATGTCGCCCGAGATGGCACTGGGAGCTGTTGACCGAGCCCCGCAACACGCACACCCGCGGCTCCGTTCTCGAGGGTCTGCCGGTCGCCGGTGAGGCCGGCGCCACGCTGGGCCCGGAGTGGGGGCGCTTCGACGACCCGAACTCCGAGTGCGCCGTCGGCAAGGTCCGCGCGAAGACCGGCACTCTCACCGGAGCCGTCGCGTTGAGCGGTCTGACGCAGACCGACGACGGGGAGTGGAGGGTCTTCTCCTCCATCCAGAACGGCTCGACGGCCACCCCGAACGACATCAGGGACGCCATGGTCGGCCTCGCCGCGACCGTCAACGGCTGCTACGCCCGAAACCCGCACCTCGCGAAGTCCGGCCGTCGGCACACCCCGTACGCCCCACCGCTGCGGCGGGATGCCGACGGCCTCGATGCACCGTGGGCCATGGTCAGCGGTGCCCGTGTCTGCGGTAGTCCCGCGGAGACACACCGGTGACCCGTTTGAAGGCCGTACTCAAGGCGCTCTCGGAGCCGTACCCGACCGCGTGGGCGATGGCCGCGACGGGTTCGCCGCCCTGGAGGAGCCGTTTCGCGGCGAGCTCGATGCGCCACGCCGTGAGATAGTCCAACGGCCCCCGGCCGACGGCCGTCTTGAAACGCGCGGCCAGGGTCGAGCGTGACACCGAGGCGCGCTGCGCCAGCTCGGCCACGGTCCACGGGCGCGCCGGGTCCTCGTGCATGGACGCCAGCGCCGCCGCGACCGCCGGATCGCCAAGCCCCCCGAGCCAGCCCGACGCGGTGGACGGCCGCCCTGACAGGTAGAGCCGCAGAACGTGGACGAGCATCACGACCGCGAGGTGCCGGGCCACCAGCGTGGCGCCCATGCCGCGCTGCCGCAGCTCCCGGTCGATCGCGTCGAGTGCCCACCGTACGGTCTCCGCCTGCCCGGTCCCCGTGGGGACGTGGATGACCGGCGGCAGATTGTCGAGCAGCAGCTCCTGCGCCCGCGATCCGAACGAGAACCGTCCCCCGACGAGGAGGACGTCCTCGCCCTCGCCCGCGCGCGCGACTCCGTCTTCGGCCGCCGCGAAGACGGGGCCCGCGTCCACCGGTTCCACCCCGGGGCCGCTGCGGAGCGTGAAGCCGCGCCGTCGGGTCAGGAGAAAGCAGTCGCCCTCCGCCAGCACGAGTGGCTCCGGTTCCCCCTCCACGTCGAGGAGACACCTACCACGCCGTACGGAGTTGAACTTCACACCTGAGGGTGGAGAGAACCGGACACACCAGTCACCTCCCGCCACCAGACTCGTCGACAGGTGGCTCCGGGTGTCCAACAGGGCCAGGACATCCTCGAGGGGGTCCACATGTGCTCCTCTCCCGACCGGTCGCTCACCCCGTCCGTGGTCGGACGCGCGAGCAAGTAATAGCGACGGACAATGATAGAAGGTCCAGCACCACGAGCGTACGGTAGGACCCGAACACCCTCCTCCCCCCGACCGGAGACACCACGTGACCCCGCATGCCCGCCTGACCACGCCCTTCTCCTCCCACGCCACCACAGCCGAGGTGATCGCCGGAACCGACCTCCACGGCAGGCGCGTCATCGTCACCGGCGGGGCCAGCGGCCTCGGTGCCGAAACCGTACGCTCGCTGGCCTCGGCCGGGGCCGAGGTCACCGTGGCGACCCGCCGCCCGGACACCGCGGAGCCGCTGGCGCGTGAGATGGACGCCCTGCCCGGAGCGGGACGTGTCCGGATCGCCGCCCTCGACCTGGCCGACCTGCACTCGGTCGACGCGTTCGCACGGGACTGGAAAGGACCGCTCGACGTTCTCGTCGCCAACGCAGGCGTCATGGCGCTGCCCACCCGCACACTCAGCGTGGACGGCTGGGAGATGCAGCTCGCCGTCAACTTCCTCGGTCACTACGCCCTGGCCGAGGCGCTGCGCCCGGCCCTGCGCGCCGCGGGCACCGCGCGTCTGGTTGTCGTCAGCTCCGGGGCACACCGGACGGTGCCCTTCGACTTCCACGACCCCCACTTCGCCCGTCGCCCCTACGATCCGTGGACGGCCTACGGGCAGTCCAAGACCGCCGACGTGCTCCTGGCCGTGGGCGCCGCACACCGCTGGGCCGACGACGGCATCACCGCCAACGCGCTCGCCCCCGGCTACATCCTCACCGACCTTCAGCGTCACCTCGACCGGGACACCCTGCGCTCCTTCGGTGTGGTCCACGATGAGGACGGGGTGACCACACCCGCGTATTTCAAGACACCCGCGCAAGGTGCCGCCACCTCGGTCCTGCTGGCGGCGTCCCCCCTGGTCACGGGGGTGACGGGCCGATACTTCGAGGACAACGAGGAGGCCCGGCCGATACAGGCGGGGGAGGGCGGGGTCGCCGCCCACGCCCTCGACCCCGAGGCCGCCGAACGCCTGTGGACCCTCGCCCGATCCACGGTCCGGGCCCACTGACCCGAAGTGGGGAGTGAGGGAGAGGGAGAGGACCCGACGGCCGGCCGAGCGCCGTCGCCGTGGGGGCGGGGATGAGGGTGCTCGTCACACGTGTGCGACCGGGTCCGGACGCCCGCTCAACAACCCCGGACGTCGGAGCATGGCACACACGGGCGCCCCCTCCTACGCTTGCGGTGAGTGTGCCGCCGCCGGAGACCGGCACCTGCCGCCAAGCGGCCAGGAGCGAGCCCCCCGGGGCCGCGGCGAAGCACGCCGTCACCTCCCCCTCTTTCACCCTCTCCCACGCGAAGGCCGATCCATGACTGCTCCGTCCTCCGACACGCCTGACATCCTGCTCGTCCACGGTGCCTGGCACGGCGCCTGGTGCTGGGAACTGCTGGTCCCCGAACTCACCGCGCTCGGCTGGCGGGTGGAGACCGTGGACCTGCCGAGCGCCTCGGCCGATCCCAGCAACACGGCGGGCATGTACGACGACGCACGGGCAGTCCGACGCAGGCTGGACGCGGCCGAGGGCCCCGTCACCGTCCTGGCGCACTCGTACGCGGGCCTGCCCGTCACGGAGGCCGCCGCCGGCGCCGACGTCAACCGCCTCGTCTACCTCGCGGCCTTCCAGCTGGACGTGGGGGACTCACTGGCCGGCATCGCCGGAGGCGAACTCCCCAGCGGCGAAACGGGCACCCTTCCCGCCCACGAGGACCCGCGCACCCACCTCTACGCGGACGTCACGGACGAGATCGCGAGCCGAGCCGCAGACCGGCTGGTCCTCCAGACGGTCAAGTCCTTCAGCGAGCCCCTCACGACCGCCGCCTGGAAGACCGTGCCGTCCAGCTACGTCGTCTGCGAGCAGGACCGGGCGATAGACCCCGAGTTCCAGAAGGTCATGGCGACCCGCTCCGAACGCTCGTACACACTGCCGACCGGTCACTCCCCCTTCTACTCCGCCCCCGGAGAACTCGCCCGCCTGATCACCGCCGACGCCGGCCTCTGACCCCGGTGGCCCGGGCCGGGTGTCAGGGGCGTACCCGAGAAACATGTGCGCGATGGCGAGCGGGTGTGGACCTGGCATGCTGGTGTTCTACCGAGAGGAGGCGGTGGGCTGGTTCGCAGGGAGGAAGCCGTACTCACGCCACACCCGTCTCTGGTGTACGCCGAGGAGAGCGACGGCCCGACGTGCCGTGTAGGCACGTCTGAGATCGCTGCGCCAGGCGGTCGCCGCCGCCGTGCAGGTTCTGGCCGGCGCCTCGGGCAGCGGCCGGGCGGACCAGGACGACGCGGTACTGCTGGGTCAGGGCCGGGCGTCCGCGATGACCGGCCGGGCGCTGGCCACCAGGGTGGTCCCCGCTCTGCCCGGCCTTGCCGACAGGCTCGGCGCCGCCGGCAGCCGGATTCTCGACGTCGGTACCGGCATCGCGGCACTGGTGCTCGTCCTGGCCCAGGAGTTCCTTCGTGCCGAGGTCGTGGGCATCGACACCCTGCACCGCGCGCTGGGGCCGGCCCGTGAGGAACTGGCGGCCGCCGAACCGGACGTCGTGGGCAGGGCGCGGTGGCCGGCCGGAACCTGAAGTCGCTGAGTGTCTCCGCCTCCTAGTACTGCAACCGCATCTGCTGTGACAGGTGCTGGATTGGCTCGTTGTTCCGACTGTGCGATGAATCGTTGACGGTTGAGCAGGTCGAGTCGTGGTCCGAGGGGATAGCCGGGTTCCATGCCCGGTTCGCCCACCGTTTCGGCAGGTCGGAGCCCCGCGAGCGGGCGTCGGACTACCTGAACGGGTTGCTCGCGCCGCTTGAGAAGAAGAACGGGTGGGTGCGCCACGAGGCGCCATGTGACCGGGTGGGGGTGCGAGACCTCCACCGCCGGGCCGTCGCAGCGGCCGGGTAGAAGCTGAGGGCAGTCTGATCCGGGGAACGCCGGGGAGGATGGGAAGCAGCCCTGACAACGCCGAGACGGTGCGGTACTGCCAGACGCGCCGGGTTCGGCAAGCAAGGCCAGAAGGCGTACGAAGAGGAACCCGTGTAAAGCCCCGTAAGTCTTGTCATCGGGCTCAAATCTGGCGGATATGGGCCCGGGAAGCAGTGCGTGACCACACGTTTCGGCGGGTGGTCCCTTCGAAGCCGGTCTCCAACTGCCGGTGGGAAGGGCACGCTGAAAGCCTGCGGCGTAGGCGTGGTGAAGCTGCCGGGGTAGTAGCGGGACGCCGACCTGGCCGATCGGCACATGGTGAACGTGGGAACCACCTGTGGTCGCACTTCTCCTCCGGACAGCCGGTCCGGCGATGGAGGGCAGGCCCGTTGCCGGCTGAGGTCCGCAGGTGGGGCGGAGGCCCCGTAGTAGTCCGAGCGGAGGAAAGCTCCGTGCATGACGAAGGGGGCCAGCAAGTCGGCGGGGAGGATGCTGCAATGCCGGGAGGCCGCTGGTGAATACCGACGCGCTGGAGTTCGCGCTGCTCAAGGCCGAACGCCGGGTACTGGAGATGCAGACCAAGCTGCACTGTTGGGCGACCGACGACCGTGGTCGCCGGTTTGATGACCTGTTCAATCTCGTTGCCGATCCCGCGTTTTTGCTGGTCGCGTGGGGTCGGGTGCGGGGCAACAGGGGTGCTCGTTCGGCCGGGCTGGACGGGCAGACGGCCCGCTCCGTGGAGGACGGGCAAGGCGTCGGGGTATTCCTCGACGAGGTGAGGCGGCCCCGCTGGTGTGGACACTCTGACAATGGATCAATGACACTGAGGTCTTCTCGGCGACCTGACGGTTGCAGTGCGTGACGGCCCACTGGACGGCAGCATGGTAACCCGGCGTCAGGCATGAATGAAGCCTGGTAGGAAAAGGCCTGCGAAGATCACGTTCCCGAGCACCAGAGGCTTCCGCCGGCGGGGACGGACGGGCAGGCGGGCAAGGCATGATCGAATCTCTGGGGATTCGATGGCGGGGGTGTGGTGTGAGGGATTGGCAGACCGATCCGGCGTTCGAGATGTGCCGGGCGCTGGTGAACGGAGCGGATCTGGCCTCGTTCGCGGGAGGCGCGTTCGATGTGCGGGCGGTGGTGGCCGGCATCCAGTCCGGGGCCCACAGCGGGTTGCTTCTCGACGCCGTTCCGTGGGGGAATTTCCCTCACGGGAACGATGCCCGGAAGGCCGTTCACCTGCTGCACACCGGCGAGGACCCAGCAAGCCACGCGACGGGCGTGCTGGGGGGCCTGTGTGCCAACGACAGCCGGGCCGCCGTCGCCCTCACCGTACCGTTCCTGATCCCCATCGCCACCGATTCCCGCCACCCACACCGTGCCGCCGCCCTCGGCGTACTCTCCAGCCCGGCCCGCGCACAGTACTTCGGTGTCGCCTCCCGCGATGAACTCCTGCTCCACCGCATCGATCCTCGGCGTCACGCCCCCGACGACTACGACGACTACGGCGTCGAGGTGACCGGCTACCCGGCAGGATGGTCGGTGGCCGCCGCCCGAGCCGCGATCACCGCCGGAGCACCCGTGCTCCTGCCCCTTCTCAACGACTCCGACCCCGCCATCCGCATCGACGCCGCCTACGCTCTCGCCACCGCCGCCGACCCCGACCACACGGTCCGAACCGACCTTGCCATCAGGTTCGCCATGGAGCATGACGCCGTAGTCCGTGCCGCCCTGCTCCTCGCCGCCGCGGAGATCACCCGGGCCCACGCAGATCCGCCGACCGTCTGGTGGCTCCGGGAGCGGTGGCAAGATTGGACAGAGGCCCCCGAAGTCCGCCTGGCTGCCGCGATCGGCTGGCTCTGCCTCACGGACGAACCCGCCCCCGAGGACCTCCACCAGACCATCAACACTTTCGCCACAGACGAACGCGCGCATGCCATGGACGCCCTGCCGTGGATGAACGCCGCCGCCGGATCCGGTGAGCCGGGACTCCGGCGCTGTATTCGCTGCATGCTCCACCCCCAAGAGTCCGAACCCTCGGACGACCCCTGGGCCTCCTGGCCTTGAGCGCCCGGCCTGGGCCCCGTTTGTGTATCGAAGTTCCAGGCACGGTGCTCGGTCACATCTCGCGGGACCTACCAGCAAGGCCCACGTTCACAGGGAGTAGTCACACCACAGAAGTTGGACCAGAACCTTCTCAGGCTCTGGCACAACTTCTGTGGAGTGCACACATTGAGTGACGCACGCAGTCTTCTGCAGGCTTCTGCCGCATGATCTACTCCCGGCAGGAGGGGATCATGAACGGGTTGGTGGCGTTGCTGAAGCGGACCTGGGTTGACTGGACTGTCTTCGTCTCCATGGTGGTGCTGGCTTTGAGATGCCGGAGCCCGTTCCTGGTCGTCTTCTTCACGGTGGCGGCGATTGTGGCGGCGGTCTTCGGTGTCCGCAAGACCCTGCAGGCAGTAAGGCCGGATAGATCCGAGCCGTAGCGTGCTGTAACGCCTCGCAGGGTGAGATCACAGAAGTTGTACCAGAGCCCGTTCTCATGGACAAAGCCAGGGGTGACGCCGAACACCTTTTGCCGGCCCATCCCTTGGTGCGACTGACAGCGCACCGGCCTGTACGGGCGCTGTACGGGTTCGGGGACGCGGCAATAGCCTCTGCGGTTGAACCATGCCCAGCCGTAGTGCGGTGGCCGGAAGAGCGTGAGGGCAGTGCGGGAGACGGGCAACGGGCGCGCGACGAGGATGAAGACGAAGGAGGACAGCGAGCTGCCGGGGGTGTGGGTGGCTTACGGGACGCTGCTCCAGCACCTGCGCAAACGGGCCGGGTTGAACCAGCAGGCCTTGGGTGAAGCCATCGGGTACTCGCTGGAACAGGTCGCGTCGGTCAAGCAGGGGCGACGAGCGGCGAGGACGACGTTCACGGTGGCGGCGGAGCGGGTGTTGGGCGCGGGTGGGGTGCTGGAGGCCCTTCAGGGCGAGGTGGACCGGGCGAAGCTCCCCCGCTTCTTCCGTAACTTCGCGCTCATCGAGGCGGAGGTGCTGAGCCGGTTCTCGTACGACCCGCTGCTGGTACCGGGGCTGTTGCAGACGGAGGCGTACGCGCGAGCGGTGTTCGCCGGCCACTGCCCGCCGTTCAGCGAGGAGATCGTCGACCAGCACGCGGAGGCCCGGCTGGGGCGTCAGCGGCTGCTGACGCGGGACCCGTTGGCGGAGCTGTCGTTCATTGTCGGGGAGGAGGCGTTGCGTGACCCGGTGGGTGGGACGGAGGTCATGCAAGGCCAGTGGGAACGTCTGCTGGCGGTGGGCAGGTTGCGCAATGTGGAAGTGCAGGTAATGCCTGCGGGGCAGGGCTTCCACCCGGGTAAGAACGGTCCCTTCGCACTGTGCAGACGAAGGAGCACCAACACCTCGGATACTTCGAGTCGCAGGGCGCCGGGTGCACTGTGAGCGATCCGGCTGAGGTCAGTTCCTTCGGGTTGCGATATGGCAAGCTGCGATCGCAGGCGCTGAACGTCGAGGAGTCTGCACGGCTCATCGAACGGCTGGTGGGAGAGACATGAGCGTGAAGCAGGTAACCCAGAGCACGGACGAGCTGCGCTGGTTCAAGAGCAGCTACAGCGGATCTGACGGCGGCGACTGCGTGGAGGTGGCTGCCGGTCACGGTGCTGTGTGCGTACGTGACTCGAAGGTCGCGGGCGGCGGACCGGTACTGCGGGTCGGCCGGGGCGAGTGGGCCGCGTTCGTGTCGCTCGCGCGGGGATAACGCCGACGAGGCTCCTGAACGGAAACGATGGGCTCGTCCGCATCACGTGGAGTGATACGGACGAGCCCGTCGTCATGCGGAAGGCCTAGAACAGGGCGCCCTCAGCCCCCTCACCCAAATCCGAGCCACCGCGTGCAGCCAACTGCTCCTTGCGTTTGCGGATGGCGTCGGCTGAGGGCTTCGGCATGTCCGGGTGCTTGACCGGCTTCTTGTGCAGACCGAGGTGGACCTCGTAGGCGTACGCCTGGTGGTTCAGCTGGCGCAGCCGGTCGATGATCTCGGTCCGGGCGAGCAGGCCGATGGTGTAGCGGATGCCCTGGTCCGTCTCGTGGAAGCCATGGTCGAGCGGGAAGGTCTCGTGGGTCGGGTCCGCGTGCGGGGTCTGCCCTGAGTCGTCCAGGAGGTCGAACCAACCGTAGGCCTCGACGGTGGCGCGGTCGATCTCCTGGTGTATGCGGCGGAGTTCGGCGATGTCTCCGTCCTGGCAGTCGGGGTTGTGGACGAGGTTGTAGGTGGCGGTGAGGCCCACGCTGCGGGCCAGCATGAGGTCGCGGCGGTAAGTGTCGGGCTGGGTGCCCATTGCCTGGTGTCGTCCGTGTGCGAGGCGTCGTACACCCATGTTCCCAAGCCTCCACACTTCCTGCACGCCGACATCGCAGGGCCGACCTGTGAACAAAGTCAACGATCGTAGTAGCCTGCCATGACTGAGGCCGCTGCAACGCCGACCCGCCCGGCCCGCCAAGGACCCGGAGACCCTCGAATGCGCACAGCCAACGCCGTACCGGTCAGTCTCGCCGAGATCGCCAGGATCGCGGGAGTGGGGCGGGCGGCCGTCAGTAACTGGCGCCGACGCCACGACTCGTTCCCGTCCCGTATCGGCGGCACGGACGTCAGCCCCCAGTTCTCACTGTCCGAGGTCGAGCAATGGCTGCGCGGCAACGGAAAACTTCACGACGTCGCCGGCCGCGAATTCCTCTGGCCCCGGTTCGAAGCGCTGGGCAGCCGGGACGAATCCGGGCTCGCCGTGGCAGAGGCCGCCCGCCGGATGCGCTCCCCGCGTGCCCGGTCCCAGCACCCGGGCCTCTCCGAGGAAGCACGGGACCTTGCCGGCGAGGCCGCTCGGCTGGGGCGGAGTGAAGGACCCCGCGACACCTTCGAATTCCTCTTGCAGCGGTGGCTGGACACCCACGTCCGCCAGCTCAGCACCACACCCGCTCCACTGGCTTCGCTCATGGCCCGGATCGCGCTCGGCGCCCGGCTCGGCGAGGGCGCCGGCGGTCTCACGGTCTTCGATCCCGCGTGCGGCACAGGACACCTCCCGGTGGCGGCCGCCCAGGAGTACACCGGTCCGGACTTGGCCCTGAAGGGGTGCGAACGGGATCCGGCACTCGCCGCCCTCGCCACGGCCCGCATCGGCTTCGCGACAGAAGACCGGACCGACGTACGTTCGGAGATCGCCACGGCAGACGCCCTGCGCGCCGACCCGTTCGTAGGGCTGCGGGCCGACATCGCACTGTGCAACCCGCCGTTCAACGAGCGTGACTGGGGTTATGAGGAACTCGCCACGGACCAACGCTGGATCCACGGGCTACCGCCTCGCACCGAACCGGAGCTGGCCTGGGTCCAACACCTTCTGACCCACCTCCGGCCGGGCGGCACGGCCGTGGTGATCCTTCCTCCGGCCGTCGCGTCACGCAAGGCGGGCCGCCGTATCCGGGGTTCACTGCTGCGCACGGGAACACTGCGGGCGGTCGTCGCGCTGCCGCCGGGCTGCGCTCAGCCGCACAGCGTCTCGCTCCAGCTGTGGCTGCTGCGGGCCGCCCCCGATGCCACAGCCGTCACAGCCTCGGGTGCCCAGGATGCCCTCCTGGTCGACGCGACCAGACTCGCGAAGGCCGGTGCGCGTGAGCAGGGCCCCGACTGGAACGCGCTGACCGACTTCGTGCTGTCCGCCGTGTCCCAGCTCGACAAGCCGGGGGGCGACCTGCCGGACGGTGCCGTGAGGATTCCTCTCCTCGACCTGCTGGACGACGAGGTGGACGTCACCCCGGGCCGCTACACCTCTGCGGGCAGCGACCCGTCGGACGTCGAACTCACCGCGTCCTGGAACGAGCTGGCCGGCTCCCTCGTCCAGCTGAACGGCCTGGTGAAGAGCTTGTCCACATTGGGAGTCTCGGCCGGCGAATCCCGCACCACCGCGACGGTCGGCGACCTCATGAAAGCGGGCGCGCTCACCCTGCGGGCCGGGCAACAGCCCGCAGACACCGCGGGACCACGCCCCGGAGACTCGGGGCTGCCGCTCCTCACCGTCGCCGACCTGCTGGTGGACGGAACCCCGAGCGCCGAGATCGCTCCGGAGTCCGCCCCGACCGTGGCCGAGGAGGGTGACGTCGTCGTCGCCGGGGTCATCCGCGCCTTCCGGGCCTGGGTCCACGATGGGCCGCCGATCGCCCTGGGGCCCCAGCTCCATGCGCTGCGGGCGGACCCGGAGAAGCTGAACACCCACTTCCTGGCCGGGTGTCTGCGCGCTCCGTCCAACGGTCGCCAGGCCGGCACGCATGCCTCCAGCTCGTCCCGCGTCGACATCAGACGCCTGCAGGTGCTCCAACTACCGCTGGAGGAGCAGGCCGCGTACGCGGAGGCCTTCCGGCACCTCACATCCTTCACTCGGTTGCTGACACGTGCGGATGCCCTGGGCCAGCAGCTCGCAGGCGAGATCGGCGGCCAGCTCGCGGCCGGCGGGCTGACACCCGGACGTTGACGCGGTGCGGTCCGAGCCTCCCCAGCGCCTCCGGACGTCCGAATCGCCGGTCCTGCCGGACCGGTGTCAGCCGATCTCGGCGCCGAACGCCGCCAGCGCCTCGGGGACCGGCTGGAAGAACGTCTCGCCGCCGGCGGAGCAGTCGCCGCTGCCGCCCGACGTCAGGCCGATCGCCGTGTCGCCCGCGAACAGCGAGCCGCCGCTGTCACCCGGCTCGGCGCAGACGGTCGTCTGGATGAGACCGTTGACGATGTCGCCGTTGCCGTAGTTGACCGTGGCGTCCAGGGCGGTGACCTCACCGTCGTGGACCTGGGTCGTGGAGCCGCTGCGGGTCACCGTCATGCCGACGGTCGCGTCGCCCGCCTTGGTGATCGGCTGGGTGGAGCCGTTGTAGAGGTCCACCTCGCTCGGGTGCGCCGTGTCCGACGTGTACTTGACGAGGCCGTAGTCGTTGTCCGGGAAACTGGACCCCTCGTTGGCGCCGATCTCCCCGCCGCCCTGGGAGTCCGACCAGCTGGTGATCGACTCGGTGCAGTGCCCGGCCGTCAGGAAGTACGGCTCGCCGCCCTTGACCACGTTGAAGCCCAGTGAGCAGCGCCCGCCGTTGCCCCAGATCGCGTCGCCTCCGGCGATGAGCGGCTTGAACTCCCCCGCCGACTTCGTGAGCTCGGCCTTGGCACCGAGACCCTCGACGACCGTGCTGAGCTTGTCCCAGTCCGCTCCGTCGACCGTGCGGTCGGCGGTGACGACCACCTTGTTGCTGACCGGGTCGACGGCCCAGGAGGTGCCCGGGATGGTCGCCTTGGCCGAGAGGGTCTGCCGGGCGTCCGTCAGCTCGGCCGGCGTGTTCTCCACGAGTCTGGCCCTGCCGCCCGCTTGGCGGACGTGCTCGGCGGCAGCCTCGTCGACGACGTTGACGACGAGGTTCCTGGTCTCGGCGTCGTAGTACGCGCCCGCCGTGTCACCGCGCAGCGCCTTGTCCAGGGAGGCGGCGAGAGTTCCGGCCGAGTGGGCGTTGAGGGTCTTCGCGGTGAACGTGGGTACGTCGTCACTGGCGTTCGCAGTCTGGAACGTCACTCCTGCTGCGACCAGGGCGAGGACGGCCGATCCGGCCATCGCCGCGCGCTTCCTGGATATGCGTCGGTGCTTCAACTTGACCTCCTGTGGGGCCGTGTACGGACAAGTGGGGTGCCCGGAACACGGAGGATGGGGCGCCCACTATTCCGATGCCGCCGATAGCACACAAGGTCGACTTCCGGACGCGCACATGACGACGACCGTTCGCCCCCGACTCGTCCACAACCAGGGCTTCGCACCACGTCGGTTCCGATCGCGAACACCCGGTGCGATCGGAGACCGGCAACGGGTGAGGACTAGTCCTGTCCTGTAATCGCGCCTGGAGTGCGGATGCCGCGGAGGGCGTTCCTGAAGCCGAACACCGCCCGGTGCTCCCGGACGCCCCGAACACCACCGGTTCACCCCGGCAGGGAGTGCCGGTACCGCCGCGGCTGGGCGGTCATCGAACAGCTGCTGAATACAGAGACTTGGAGCCCGGACATGGCGGGGAGACCCAGGTGCCGGGGCTACCGAGGCCGAGAAGCCCGCCGGGAGGGAGGGGACGGAAGTGACCGGACCGGGAGCGGCACCGCTGCGACGGATCAGCCGTCGATACGGTTCCGCTCCCCCGCCGGCACGGCCACGGTGAGCGTGTTGCCGGGCGGCGGGAGGGGGCAGATGAAGTGGTCCGCGAAGGCGCACGGTGGCAGCAGCGCGCGGTTGAAGTCGACCCGCACCCTGCCGTCCTCGCCCGGCGCGGCGGGCCGCAGGAAGCGGAAGCGGTAACTGCTCGTGCCGCTGGTGGTGTCGGCGAAGACGGCCCAGAGGGAGCCGTCAGGTTCGACCGCCACCTGGAGGGTGTGCTCGGTTCCGTCCACGGTGAAGGCGATCTCGCCCGAGAGCCCCAGCCCCCGCTCGCGCCCGTCGGCGTTCTCGACCCTGATGTTCTTCTCGGTGCCGTACGGCCGGAACGTGCCGTTCAGTGACCAACGCGGGTCGTACGGGGTGGCATCGATGGTCCGGAAGGCGTGCCTGGCCGGCGAGAGGGGGTCGAAGTCCCGGACCGCCCAGAGGCCTTCGCGGCGCAGCACGACCAGCCGGCGCTCCCCCTGGGCCACCCTCGACGTTTCGATGGGCCCACGGTCGGCGTCCAGGCGGACGTCACCGGTGAACGGCTTTCCGTCGACGGTCAGCCTGTCCTCGGGACCGGCGGTGAGCACCACCGCGTCGCCGTCCTCGAGCCACTGTCCGGGAACTGCCGGAATGCGGCCCTCCGGATGGTCGGCGAGCCAGTGGGTACCGGTGAGGGCGAGCGGGCCGTGCGGCGCGGCCACCGCGACGATGCGGCCTTCGTGCCAGCGCTGCCACGCGTGGAAGTCCTCGCTGTCCTGCTGTGCGTCCGTGCTCATGCGGTCAACCTTTCCATACCGGCTCGGCCAGGCCGAGGTGCGACCTCGCAGTGGGACCGGTGTATTCGGAGCGGCAGGCTCCGCGTTCCTGAAGGAGCGAGACGGCCGGTACGGCCTGACGGCTCCTCAGCAGTCGCACCCGCAGTCACAGCCCTCGCCGCAGCTGCAGCAGTTCCCGCAGCAGTCGCAGCCCTCGCCGCAGCCCTCGCAACAGTCGCAGCAGTCGGCCTTGCGGCAGAGCCCCTCACGCTCCCGGCCGCTCCACGGGTCGTGGAAGCTGCCGGCGCAGCACATCTGGCAGGTGCAGGCGAGTCCGGCCCAGACCAGGCAGCCGGCGATGAGGCCGCGCCGGTTGCGGGGCGGCTCGGGCGGGAGGGGCGGGCCGGGAGGACCACCGGGGGTCGGGGCGTACGGGTTCCCGGGCGGCGGGCCGAACGACCCGGCCGGCCGCCCGCTCTCCTGGTGGGTGCACGAGGCGGAGCCGAAGGCCCGGTCCACCGAGCGCCGCAGTTCGTGCACCAGCAGCACGTGGGCCAGCGTGCCGTCGGTGAATTCCGCGTCCCTCATCGCGAGGCGCACGCCGTGAAGCGCGTCGTCGCACAGCCGGCGGGCCTCGGCGAGCGGCGTACCGGTCGCGGTGAGCGGGTTCCAGGCTCCTGACGCGGCGTCTGTTTCGCGGTCCTCCACGGCGTCCAGCAGGTGGGC
Organism: Streptomyces sp. NPDC057428; assembly: GCF_042803195.1. Taxonomy (NCBI): domain Bacteria; kingdom Bacillati; phylum Actinomycetota; class Actinomycetes; order Kitasatosporales; family Streptomycetaceae; genus Streptomyces; species Streptomyces sp. NPDC057428. The sequence goes on along the minus strand of NZ_JBHVCT010000032.1, from coordinate 50,656 downwards.
GAGGCGCCCGAAGAGGCGCCCGGCCTCGGCGAGCGGCGCGGCGTTCCCCGGCTTGCCCGCGAGCACGGCGGTGTGCGCGAAGGCCGCGGCGGTGGCCGTCTCTGTGGGTTCGGTGACCGTGAGCAGCGGGGTGCCCGGCCCTGCGAGGGACTCGATCCCGGTCTGCCGGTCGACCGCGTCGACCAGTACGGCGGTGTCGAAGCCGAGCTCGGCGCCGGTGCGCGCGCCCGCCCTGTCCCAGCCCGCGGCGACCCGGCGTGCGGCGGCCGCCACCGGGCGTCGCTTCAACAGCCCGTCCCGGTCGGCCACATGGTCGCGTACCTTCGCGGACGCCAGCACCAGTGACACGGCGGCGGCGAGCCTGGCCCCTTCTCCCCTGGCCACCGGGGCCGTCCGCATCGAGCGCAGGGGGCAGGGGCCCGCGGTCCGCCGCTGTCCGCCGTCCCGCACGGACTGAGCCTCCGTCAGGACCGAGACGATCAGGCCGTCGTAGTTCGTCACGACCCGGGCGAACTGTCCGTGGTCGGCGCGCAGGGCGAGGCACAGCCCGCAGAGGTGCGCCATCCAGTCCGTCCTGAGCCCTTCGGAGAGCCGGTGGGTGCAGGGCCTCACGACTCCGAACACGACGATCCCCCGGGAGTCGTTCACCTGACGCGCCGCGCTCGTGCGTCCGCGCGGCGTGCATCGTATCGAGTGATCCGTTCACCCGTACGCCCTCCATGTCACCCGTACGGACGGAGCATCATATTTTCCTTCCGCAACCCCACTTATCCGGTATGAACCCTGACGAATCGCCACATGATCTGCACCAGTAGCGTCACGAATCGCCTGCGCGCCGACTATCCCCTTGGCGGTGTATCCGCATCATGGACGACCATAGGGATAGGAAAGAGATGCGGAACACCAGAGAACCGCGGTGAGAGGAGGCGTCCATGGGATCGGTGCGCAAGGCAAGTGCCTGGCTGGGCCTCGTGGAGGACAACGACGAGCGGTACTACGACGACGAGTACTCCGAGGATGGCGATACCGGCACGAACCAGCCCTGGGTGACCGACCCCCGCGTCCAGGTCGCGTCGGACAAGGCCGAGGACACGGGCCGCCGGATCGCCACGGTCACGCCGGACAGCTTCCGGGACGCGCGGGGCATCGGTGAGCTCTTCCGGGACGGCGTACCGGTGATCGTCAACCTGACGGCCATGGACCCCACCGACGCGAAACGCGTCGTGGACTTCGCCGCGGGACTGACCTTCGGACTCCGCGGCTCGATCGAGCGCGTGGCGACCCGGGTCTTCCTGCTGACCCCCGCCCACACCCAGGTGGTGAACGGCGAAGCCGTCGGCCGGCCGGCCGACGGCTTCTTCAACCAGAGCTGAGCAGGGCGCTCGCCGGGGAGTCCTACCGGAAAGCGTCCAGGCCGGTGAGCGCCTTGCCCAGTACGAGCTGGTGCATCTCCACGGTTCCCTCGTAGGTGAGCACCGACTCCAGGTTCGTCGCGTGACGCATCACCGGGTACTCCAGCGAGATCCCGTTGGCGCCGAGGATCGTCCGCGAGGTGCGGCAGATCTCGATCGCCTCCCGCACGTTGTTGAGCTTTCCGAAACTGACCTGCTCCGGGCGGAGCCCGCCCGCGTCCATCCGGCGGCCCAGGTGGTGGGCGAGCAGGATGCCCTTGTGGAGTTCCAGGGCCATGTCCGCGAGCTTGGCCTGGGTGAGCTGGAATCCGCCGATCGGCTTGCCGAACTGCTCGCGGGACTTCGCGTAGTCCAGCGCCGCCTCGAAGCTTGCGCGCGCCGCCCCCATGGCTCCCCACACGATGCCGTAGCGGGCGTGGTTGAGACAGCCGAGCGGTCCGCGCAGTCCGGTCGCCCCCGGCAGGACCGCGTCGGCGGGCAGCCGCACCCCGTCGAGTACCAGCTCACTGGTGACGGAAGCGCGCAGGGACCACTTGTGCCTGATCTCGGGCGCGGAGAAGCCGGGGCTGTCCGTCGGCACGACGAACCCGCGGATGCCCGCACCACCGCTCGCCTCGTCGGTCTGCGCCCAGACGACGGCCACCCCGGCGACCGATCCGTTGGTGATCCACATCTTGCGCCCGGTGAGGACCCAGTCGGTGCCGTCGCGCTTGGCGTACGTCCGCATTCCGGCCGGGTCCGAGCCGTGGTCGGGCTCGGTGAGGCCGAAACAGCCGATGATCTCGCCCGCGGCCATGCCCGGCAGCCACCGCTCCTTCTGCTCCTCGGAGCCGAAGCGGTGGATGGCGTACATCGCGAGGGAGCCCTGGACGGAGACCAGGGAGCGGATCCCGCTGTCCGCGGCCTCCAGCTCCAGACAGGCCAGGCCGTACTGGACGGCGCTCGCCCCCGCGCAGCCGTACCCCTTCAGGGACATGCCCAGCGCGCCGAGCGAACCCAGCTCCCGGGCCAGTTCGCGGATGCCGGGCAGTTCGCCGTTCTCGTACCACTCGGCGATGTGCGGCAGGACCCGGTCGGTGGCCCAGGTGCGCACGGTGTCGCGGATCGCGAGGTCGTCCGGGTCGAGGACGTCGTCGATGCCGAGGGGGTCGCGCGGGTCGAACGGCGGGAGCTTCGACGGCTTCGCGGACTCGGTGGTGGACATGAGGGTGCCTCCGGCGGCTCACACGGTACGGAAACGCGCCACGGACTGAAACTAGCAGTGCTCATTTCGACGCCCTGCCGACGTTACGGCTCAGCGTGCGGCCCGTCCAGAGCCGGTCGCCTCGGCCGGTTCGCGCCGCGCGGGGAGCGGCAGCCCGCGCCCCTGCCCGGCCGGCGCCTGGCGGCGCCTCTGCTCACGGCGCGGCCCGCGCGGCGCGGTGGCCTGCTCCGGCACGGCGGCCTGCGACTCCCAGGACGCCTTCGCGGTGGAGCAGTCCATGACGCGCGGCAGACGCAGTGCCGCCAGGGCTCCGAGCAGCAGCAGACCCGCGCTGACCAGGAGCGTGATGTGCAGCCCCTGCACGAAGGCGTGGCGCGCGGTGTCGCGCAGCAGGTCGCCCATGGGTCCGCCGAGCCGCCCCGCGACCTGGTAGGCCTCACCGAGCGAGTGCGAGGCGGCCGATCCGGCCGAGGCGGGCACGCCCTCCTCGTGGAGCCGGGAGAGGCCGGGGGCGTACGCGGCGTTCATGACGCTGCCGAGCAGGGCGATCCCCATACCCGCCCCCAGCTGGTATGAGGTCTCACCGATCGCGGCCGCGCCGCCCGCCCGTTCGGCGGGGACCTCGCTCAGCATGGATTCGTACGCCCCGAACAGCGTGGACTGCAGCCCGAAGCCCAGCAGCACGAAGGCGGCCGTGAGCAGCGCGGGCCGGTCGTGCTCGCCCATGAGTGTCAGCAGGAGCACCGAGGCCGCCGTGAGCACGAATCCCCAGCCGACCATCCGGCGGGGGCCGACCCGGCGCAGGGTGTACGAGCCGGTGGCGCCCGCGGCCATCGCCGCGAACGTCAGCGGAAGGAGCCGCAGACCGGTCTCCAGCGGGCTGAGGCCGAGGACCAGCTGGAGGTACTGCACGGCGATCAGCTCGAGTCCGACCAGAGCGAGCATGGCCAGCACGATGCAGCCGACGGACGTGGTGAAGGCGGGCCGGGCGAACATCGTGATGTCGATCAGCGGATGTGTACGCCGCTTCTGTCTGCGCACGAAGAGGGCGAGCAGGGCGGCGCCGACGAGCAGGGGGACGAGGGTGGCCGTGTTCACCAGCCCCTCGCCGCCGCCGATCCGCTTGACCCCGAGGACCACACCGAGCACCCCGGCCGCGGCCATGAGCGCGCCGAGCACGTCCCAGGGGCCGTCGTCCCCGCCGCGTGACTCGGGCAGCAGCCAGCGTCCCAGCGGGAGGATCAGCGCCATGAGCGGGATGTTGATCAGGAAGACCGAACCCCACCAGTAGTGCTCGACGAGGAATCCGCCGATGACGGGTCCGGTCGCGGCGCCGACCGCGGCCACCGCGGTCCACACCCCGATGGCGAGAGCTCGCTCACGACGGTCGGGAAAGACCTGGCGGAGTATCGAAAGGGTGGCCGGCATGATCATCGCGCCGCCGACGCCGAGCAGGGCGCGCGCCGCGATCAGCATGCCCTGCGAGTCGGCGGTCGCCGCGAGGGCCGAGGCGGCCCCGAAGAGGGCGTATCCGATGAGAAGGACCCGGCGTCTGCCGATCCGGTCACCCAGCGTGCCGAAAAGAATCAGCAGCGAGGCGCAGACGAGCGGGTAGGCGTCCACGATCCACAGCAGGCCGACGGCGCTCGGCCGGAGGTCCTCGGTGACCGCCGGGACGGCGACGTGCAGCACAGTCGCGTCCAGCGCGACGAGCAGCAGACTGAAGCAGAGGACGACCAGCACGACCCAGCGGTTGGCGCCGTCGGCCGCCGCGCGCAGCCGGCTCACGGCCGTGGACGTCCCAGTCATGTACGTACCTCCCACAATGAGTCCCTCGCGCTCGGCAGACCGCTGGGGGATCCGGCTTCCGGCATCCCCCAGGCCCGGCATCGACGGGCGAGTGGCCGCCAGCGTACGCGAGTTCTCCGTGGTCACACGTGGTGTACGTCATACGTTCGCAGGCCGCGGAGTGTGGCGTACGCCACTTGACTTCCGGCTCCCCGGGCGCCCACCGGGCGCTCCCGTCCGCCGTGCCGCGGCGCGTCAGGCCGCCGCCGGATGCCCGCCCCGAATGCCTTCGCACATGCGGGGCGAAGTGGCCATGCGTCATTTAATCGACACTCAAACATCTCTGCGAATAACGCCGCGCACGAATTGCGGGAGGGTCCGGAGCGATTCCCCGGGAGGCCTGGAATGGATACCGGGCTGAGACAAAGTCCACATCACATCGTCATCACAAAGCCGCGGGATCGGCCGGATCGCACACTCACTCGCTGTAACGTCCATTGCGTGCGTACCGACATCTTTGCCCGTCTGGACCGGGAGCCGGAACCGCCGAAGATAGTGATCCCGCGGATGAGTCGTCACCGCATCGCTCTCTTCGGCGGGACTTTGGCGTTCTATCTCGCCATCGTCGTCGCCGTGCTCGCCTCGTCCTGGCTGGTGGCCCTCGACTGGAAGGTCATGCTGTTCCGGCCCTATCAGCAGTGGCCCGGACTCCACGCCTTCCTCGACTACTACGTCGTGCTCGGACAGCGCGGTCCCACGGCCGTGATGGTCGCCTCCTGGCTCGGCTGGCGCTCCTGGCGCCAGCACACGCTGCGCCCCCTGCTCACGCTCGGGACGTCGCTGCTGCTGCTCAACGTGACCGTGGGTGCGGTCAAGCTCGGTCTGGGGCGGCTGGGACCCCACTACGCCACGGAGATCGGCTCGGCCGAACTCTTCGCCGGCGGCGATATATTTCCTTCGGGACACACCGCCAACGCCGTCGTGACCTGGGGAATCCTTGCCTACCTGGCCACCACGCCGCGCGCCAGGCGCTATCTGTCGGCCGTGTCGGCGTTCGTCTCGCTGGGCGTGGGGCTCACCACGGTCTACATCGGCACCCACTGGCTCAGCGACGTGCTGCTGGGCTGGGCGGCCGGCCTGCTGATCCTGCTGGCCCTGCCGTGGTTCGAGCCGCTGATCACGCGTACCGAGGTGTGGATCCTCTCGGTGCGCGAGCAGTGGCGGGCCCGGCGCAGGCTCCCCGAGTCCGCTCCGGCGGCTCCGGTGGCGCCCGGGCCGGTCGTCGTGCTGCCGCAGTCGCTGAGCGGCGGCGAAGCCGCCCAGGAAACCGCGGCCAAGGGTCCGGCGGGCACCGCCGGCCATCCGGGGGCGGCGCGGGCGAGGGCGCACCCCGTGCGCTCCGAGCGGACGCCGCTCACCCCGGGCGGCTCGCGCCGCCCGCCGCACGCGGACCGCGCGCCCCGCGGCGCCACCACTCCGGCCCGTCCCGTCACCGGCGGAGGCGTGTCCTCCTGACCTGCGGGGACGGCGCACACCTTCGGAAACGTGCATGAGTGAGGGCCCCGGCCGAGCCGGGGCCCTCACTCGTGCACGGCTTCTGCGTGCCGGGGTCAGCCCACCCAGCAGCGGGTCACCGTGGCGTCCTGGACCTCGAAGTTGATGCGGCCGCTCCGGAACTCCATGGTGATGACCGTGCCCGGCGGGAGGGCCCGGACGGTGCTCCAGCCGCGCGCTCTGGCCTGCTGGTCGGCGGCCTCGGCGGCGAGGCCGACGTAGGAGTCGGGGTTGTCGTCGGGCTGGGCGGAAGGGCTGGGTAGAGGTGCCATACCTCTCACCGTAGGCCGCGTCGCACCGTGACGGAAGCGGGGAGGGCCCGGCATCGGCGCACCCCCATGTCCCTCGGCGGTCACGCTTGTGTCACAGGATCCCCACGGCCGTTTACGCCGGGCCAGTTCATCCGAACGGGCCTACGAGCGCCGGGAAACACTCATTGCGAACCGTTCGCATAATGCCGCGACGTGCCCGCCCCGGCTAAATGCACACCGGCTGAATCCAGCGTCATACCCGTTTCCGTCCGCCCACGGAAAGGTGAATGCACGACCGCGTCACCCAGAATTCGCTCCCCCTTATTCGGGGCTTACTCGGGCAGCCCCCCTCCACCCGCGCGCATCCTCCTCAAGGGGCGGCCCCCGACGCCATCCGGAATGAATCGCTCCGGCGTGCGGCGCCCGGGGGCCTGCCTGGCGCGCGCCTTCAGGCCCGGACTCCGCGGATCGCCCCCGCCGCCTTGTGCCGCAGCGCGTACACCCCGTCCAGGACATCACCCCTGGAGCGCTGGACCGCGTTGCGCAGCATGCCCTGCGACCGGCCCCTCGCACCGCGCCCGACCAGCTCGGCGAACAGCTTCTCGTGCCGCTCCGCGATGAGCGCGGGATCGAACCGCGCGGCGGACGACCGCGCGGCCCGGCCCATCCGGTGCCGGAGTCCGTCGTCGTCCACCAGCGCGAGGAGGGCCCGCGCGAAGCCGGCCGTGTCCCCGAGCGGCACCAGCCGGCCGTCCGTGCCGTCCTCGATGATCTCGGCGGGCCCGTGGGGGCAGTCCGTGGCCACGACCGGCACCCCGCAGCGCATCGCCTCGACGATGGTCATCCCGAAGGACTCGCGCTCTGAGGTGACGGCCGCGATGGATCCCTTGGGCCACTCCGCCTCCATCGGATCGACCGAACCCATCAGGAGCACGCGCTCGGCGAGCCCTAGCTCCTCGATGAGCGCACGAAGGGGCTGGCGCTCGTTGCCGGACGCGTCGCCCCCGCCGTAGATCCGCAGCCGCCACCCGGGGCGTGCGGACGCCACCTCGGCGAAGGCCCGGATCAGGACGTCGTAGCGCTTGACCCGGTGCAGGCGGCCCGCCGCCACGATCCACTTCGCGTCACCGTCCGCGGGCGGGCCCTCCGGCTCGGGGACGCTGTTCGCAATGGCCTCGATCCTGACACCCGGCAGCCGGAGCCTGTTGTGGTAGTCCCGCGCGTCGGCCTCGGTGACGGTCGTGAGCGCGTCGAACAGCCCGTACCGGTGCCTTATCTCCCGACGCAGCCGGTAGCTGTGGCTCTCCAGGGTGAGGTGCTCCTGCCCGACGCGCACCGGACCGCGCCGCGCCTGCCTGCTGATGTGGATGTTGAGGCCCGGGCGCGTTCCGACCACGACATCTGACTCCAGCGCCCCGAGATGGGCCGCGATGCGCCTGTCGGTGAGCCTGCTGTACTGCCGGTACCTGCTGTCGCCCCGGGGGAACACCGAGGCGGGTACGGAGTGGTCGGCGACGGCCCCCTCGTAGTCCGGACTCGACTTGCGCAGATCGACGAGATGGCTCATCCGCACACCGGCCGGCGCGCCGAGCACCGGATCGCCCCGGTGACGGAAGACGGAGACGATCTCGACGTCGTGCTGCTCGGCCAGGGTCCTGGCGAGCGTGAAGGTGGTACGGATCGTTCCCCCGATGCCGTACGCGTTGTGGAGCAGAAATGAAATGTGCATGAAGTAGTCGTTTCCCCTGATCGACTGGTCAGCTTCGGACCTTACGTGGCGTCAGGTAAAAGCACAGCGTTCGCACAGGAGTCGTACAGGCCCGTGACGTTTCGAACGAACAGCCGTCATCCCCGGGGGCGTTTCGCGGAATGTCCGGCTCCGGATTCGTCCCGCGATCCTCGGGCCGATCGCCTCGCCGACTCGGCCGCTTTCTCTGCCGATTCACGCGTGACTCCGGCCCCGGTACGCCCGTTGTCTCTTTCATGAGCCGGGAACCGCCCGGCCCACGCCCCGAGTTCGAGGAGCCCTCCGTGCCGCGCATGCTCGACGTCAGCGAGGACGTACGCGCCGAGATCGGCGATGCCGAAGCCGACAGGCTGCTCGTCGGCGACAGCGCCCCAGGCAGTTACGACTGCACCTCCTGCCGGACCCCCGGCGACTCCGACCAGGAACGCACCAGCACGGTGCTGTTCGTCGGTGACGAGACCGCCGTGCTCGCCTTCGCCCACGCGACCTGCATCCCCTCGCAGGTGGTCCAGGTCGCGGAGGACCAATTGCAGGGAGCGGTGCGGTCCATCACCGGCAGCGAGCCACAGAATCCGGAGGGGCTCATGCCCGAGCAGGCCGTCCTCGGCATCACCAGCGGTCTCGTCCTGATCGAGGACGACCTCCGCCCGGCGCTGGTCGTCGAACCGACCGGGCCGATCGCCCGGCCCGGGACGGACGGCAGTGGCGGCGACCAGTTCCTCCAACTGCTGCTGGAGCAGGGCTTCATGCCCACCCCGCACCTGAACCAGCTCCCCGGTGTCCTTCCCGGCTGGTCGGTCCTCCTCGCCATGGGTCAGCTGCACGCCGTGCTGCAGCCGGGCGCCGGCGGCGGCAACCCGGTCGCCTGGTGGCAGGCGCACCAGCCGCTGCAGGTCACCGAAGGCTGGCGTACCGCCGCGAGCAAGTCGCGGAGCGTACTCGTGTTCGCCGCGCCCGCCGGTTCGATCGGCCAGCAGCCGCGCGAGGACCTCCTGCGCGACGCGCTGGACAAGGCCGCGGTCAACGGTCTGCTGGTCGCCGCGACGATGCCGCTGGCCGGGACCTGATCGTGCCCGTACCGCCGCCCCCTGCCCGCCGAACAGCGATTTCTCCGTCCGGCCCGCATCCGACGGGCGGTGAGGTCGTTGGCACCTACGTGCACTCATACGACCCTTCTCGCCACCAGCAGCCCCCGATCCCGGCCATGCGCCCGTCGCAGGAACCCTCGGGCGGCAAGTCCCCCACCCCGATCTACGACGCCCTGTACTCCGAGTACCGGCGATCGTTCCGGGCGCTTCCGGGGGATCGCACCGGCGAGGAGAATCTCGGCTTCCGGACGTTCGGCATCGGGATGTTCGGCAGCCGTGCACCGCTGAGCGGCCGTACGGCGGCGAACGGCCAGGGAAGCCACGGCGCGGGCGGCGGCAATCCGGGCTCGTGGCAGCGCGTGGGACGGCACGCGGGGCGCGCACGGCCCGCGGCGCTGCCGCCGGGGTCCACGGACGCTTGACGGCACGACGAAGCCCCGGACCGCCCGCTCGACGCGGGGGTCCGGGGCTTCGTCACGCGCCGGCCGGGACTGCCGGGCGGCCCTCAGCTCACTTCTTGCGGCCGCGCTTCTCGCGGACGCGTACGGAGATGTGGATCGGAGTGCCCTCGAAGCCGAACTCCTCGCGCAGACGGCGCTCGACGAAGCGGCGGTAGCCGTGCTCCAGGAAGCCCGAGGCGAAGAGCACGAAGCGCGGGGGCTTGGTGCCCGCCTGGGTTCCGAAGAGGATGCGGGGCTGCTTGCCGCCGCGCACGGGGTGCGGGTGGGAGGCGACGATCTCACCGAGGAAGGCGTTGAGCCGGCCCGTGGGGATACGGGTCTCCCAGCCCTCGATCGCGGTCTCGATCGCCGGGACCAGCTTCTCCATGTGGCGGCCGGTCACCGCCGAGACGTTGACGCGAGGGGCCCAGGCGACCTGCGCGAGCTCCGTCTCGATCTCGCGCTCCAGGTAGTAGCGGCGCTCCTCGTCGAGGGTGTCCCACTTGTTGAAGGCGAGCACGATCGCGCGGCCGGCTTCCACGGCCATGGTGACGATGCGCTGGTCCTGGACGCTGATCGACTCGCTGGAGTCGATCAGGATGACGGCGACCTCGGCCTTCTCCACCGCCGCCGCGGTACGGAGCGAGGCGTAGTAGTCCGCGCCCTCCTGGAGGTGGACCTTGCGGCGGATGCCGGCCGTGTCGATGAACTTCCAGGTGATGCCGCCGAGCTCGATCAGCTCGTCGACCGGGTCGCGGGTGGTGCCGGCGAGCTCGTTGACGACGACGCGGTCCTCGTTGGCGACCTTGTTCAGCAGCGAGGACTTGCCGACGTTCGGACGGCCGATGAGCGCGATGCGGCGGGGGCCGCCGAGCGCGTTGCCGAAGGTCTGGGCCGGCGCCTCGGGCAGGGCTTCCAGTACGGCGTCGAGCATGTCGCCGGTTCCGCGGCCGTGCAGCGAGGAGACCGGGTGGGGCTGGCCGAGACCGAGCGACCAGAGCGCGGTGGCGTCCGCCTCGCCGCTCTGTCCGTCGACTTTGTTGGCGCACAGGACGACGGGCTTCTTGGCCCGGCGCAGCAGCTTGACGACGGCCTCGTCGGTGTCGGTCGCGCCGACGGTGGCGTCGACGACGAAGACGACCGCGTCAGCGGTCGAGATCGCGTACTCGGCCTGGGCGGCGACGGAGGCGTCGAGGCCGAGCACGTCCTGCTCCCAGCCGCCGGTGTCGACGAGCTTGAAGCGGCGGCCGGCCCACTCGGCCTCGTAGGTCACGCGGTCACGGGTGACGCCCGGCTTGTCCTGGACGACGGCCTCGCGGCGGCCGAGGATGCGGTTCACCAGGGTCGACTTGCCCACGTTTGGGCGGCCGACGACGGCGAGCACGGGAAGCGGCCCGTGACCGGCCTCACCGATGGCGCCCTCGACGTCCTCGAGGTCGAAGCCCTCCTGCGCGGCGAGCTCCATGAACTCCGCGTACTCGGCGTCGCCAAGTGCTCCGTGCTCGTGGTCCGAGCCGTCGGAGTGAATCTGGTCGTTCATGAAGTCCGTTCCTCTTTGCATCATCATCGATGGGCCACGATCGCGCGGCCCACTACTCAAGTGTCACAGGCGTCCGGTGAGACGCCTGGCGTTGCCCAGGTGGGCGGCCAGCTCGGCCTGGATACGCACCGTCGCCTCGTCCAGCGCCTTCCTGGTCCGCCGCCCGCTTCCGTCGTCGGCCAGGAAGGCGTCACCGAAGACGACGTCGACCCGGCTGCGCAGCGGAGGCAGCGCCGGTATCAGCCTCCCGCGGCGCTCGGTGCTTCCCAGGACCGCGACGGGGACGATCGGCGCCCCGCCACGCACCGCGAAGTACGCGAGTCCGGCGCGGAGGGAGGCGAAGTCGCCTTCGCCCCGGGTCCCCTCGGGGAAGATCCCCAGGGCCCCGCCGTCCGCCAGCACGCCGAGTGCCTGCGTGATGGCGGTGCGGTCGACGGTCGTACGGTCCACCTTCAGCTGTCCGATTCCGCGCAGGAACGGGTCGAGGGGGCCGACGAACGCCTCCTTCTTGATCAGGAAGTGGACGGGCCTGGGCGCGGTGCCCATCAGCATCGGCCCGTCGAGGTTGTGCGCGTGGTTCACCGCGAGTATGACGGGTCCCGCGGCGGGGACCCGCCACGCGCCGAGCACACGCGGCTTGAACAGCCCGTACATGAGCCCGATGCCGATCCCTCGCCCCACGGCCGCTCCGCGCAGCGTGGGCGCGACAGTGGCTGCGGTCACTTCGCGGCCTGCTTCTCCCCGACGAGGGTGACCACGCACTCGATGACCTGGGCGAGGGTCAGCTCGGTGGTGTCCACCTCGACGGCGTCCCCGGCCTTGGCCAGCGGCGAGGTCTTGCGCCCGGAGTCGGCGGCGTCCCGCTTGATCAGCGCCTCCTTGGTGGCGGTCAGGTCGGAGCCCTTGACCTCTCCGCTGCGGCGGGCCGCGCGCGCCTCGGGGGAGGCGGTCAGGAAGATCTTGATGTCGGCGTCCGGCAGCACGGTGGTTCCGATGTCACGGCCCTCGACGACGATGCCGCCCTCGGCCTCGGCCGCGATCGAGCGCTGCAGCTCGGTGATCCGCGCGCGCACCTCGGGTACCGCGCTGACGGCGCTGACCTGCGAGGTGACCTCCTGGGTGCGGATCGGACCGGAGGCGTCCTCGCCGTCGACGGTGATCGTCGGGGCGGACGGGTCCGTGCCCGAGACGATGACGGGCTTGGCGGAGGCGTCGGCGACCTCGGACGCGTCCCGCACGTCGATGCCGTTGTTCAGCATCCACCAGGTGATCGCGCGGTACTGGGCGCCGGTGTCCAGGTAGCTCAGGCCGAGCTGGGCAGCGACGGCCTTGGACGTGCTCGACTTGCCCGTACCGGAGGGGCCGTCGATGGCGACGATCACTGCGGCCGGGGCGGTCCGGGCGGCGGCGCTTATGGTTTCCACGGTGGTGGACACCTTCCTGGTACACGGGGGCGGGGCGAGCGGGGCCACGTAACGGCCTCCCCCAAGGTTACCGAGTGCGCGAAGCGCCTTTGTACCCCGTGGCCGGCACCCGTCCGGCCGGTCCTTCAGGGTCTGATCGACCAGCCGCGTTCGCTGAGCGCCGCGCCCAGCGAGGGTGCCGCGCTCGGCTCGACCATCAGCTGGACCAGACCGGCCTGCTGGCCGGTGGCGTGCTCGATGCGAACGTCCTCGATGTTGACCCCGGCCCGGCCCGCGTCGGCGAAGATCGCGGCCAGCTCCCCCGGCCGGTCGCTGATGAGCACGGCCACGATCTCGTACGAAGCCGGGGCGGCCCCGTGCTTGCCGGGCACCCTGACCCGGCCGGCGTTGCCGCGCCGCAGGACGTCCTCGATGCCCTCGGTGCCCGAGCGACGCTTGTCCTCGTCGGCGGACTGCAGGCCGCGCAGCGCCCGGACCGTCTCCTCCAGGTCCACAGCGACCCCGGCCAGCACGTCGGCGACCGGGCCGGGGTTGGCGGAGAGGATCTCCACCCACATCCGGGGGTCGGACGCGGCGATCCTGGTGACGTCCCTGATCCCCTGCCCGCACAGGCGGACAGCCGTCTCGTCGGCCTCCTCCAGCCGGGCCGCGACCATGGAGGAGATCAGCTGCGGGGTGTGGGAGACCAGGGCGACGGCGCGGTCGTGGGCGTCCGCGTCCATGACGACCGGGACGGCCCGGCAGAGCGCCACCAGTTCCAGGGCGAGGTTGAGGACCTCGGTGGCGGTGTCCCGGGTCGGGGTGAGGACCCAGGGGCGGCCCTCGAAGAGGTCGGCGGTGGCGGCGAGGGGGCCTGAGCGCTCCTTGCCGGCCATGGGGTGCGTGCCGATGTACGGCGCGAGGTCGACGCCGAGCGCCTCCAGCTCGCGGCGCGGCCCCCCCTTGACGCTGGCGACGTCGAGGTAGGCGCGGGCGGCCCCGTCCCGCATGGCCGTAGCGAGCACGGAGGCGGTGTGGGCGGGCGGTACGGCGACGACCGCCAGGTCGACGGGGCCTTCGGGCGCCTCGTCCGTGCCGGCGCCGAGAGCGGCCGCGGTGTGCGCCGAGGCCCGGTCGCGGTCGACGAGGTGCACCTGGACGCCGCGCCCCGCGAGGGCGAGGGCGGCGGAGGTCCCGACGAGGCCGGTTCCGATGACGAGGGCGGTTCTCACTGGGCGATGTCCTTGCGGAGGGCGCCGGTGGCGCCGAGGTAGACGTGGCTGATCTCCGCCTTGGAGAGATACGTCTCGACATGGGCCATTATGCGGACCACCCGGGGCATGGCACCGGCGATGTCGAGTTCCTGGGCGCAGATCAGCGGCACGTCGACGATTCCGAGGCCCCGCGCGGCGGCCGCGGGAAAGTCGCTGTGCAGGTCCGGGGTGGCCGTGAACCACACGCTGATCAGGTCCTCGGCGACGATCCGGTTGCGCTCCAGGACGGCGGTGAGGAGTTCGCTCACCCGCTCGCCCATGTGTCCGGCTTCGTCCCGCTCCAGCTGGACGGCTCCACGGACCGCTCGTACCGCCACGTTCGTACCCCTCGTTGCTCGTGCTGCGTGCCCTTTCAGCCTAGAGGTGCGGCGGACGGACGGGGCACCGTGCTCTGTCCGTGAGACGCGGCGGCGGCGGCGTGCACGGCCAGGAGCGCGCGTCGGACCTGCCCGGCGAGCTGCTCCGGCGAGGCGTCGATCCGGTCGTGGACCCGGTCGGTGAGTACGCCGGTGAACAGTCACGGCGCTCCCGGTCAGGTCGTGGGCACTCCCCGCGCGGCCTCGACCGCCTCCCGTCCACCCACCTGGCCGTAACCGCAACCTGCCTGGCCGTAACTGCCGCCCGGTTGCTTCGCCGGGGTGCTCCGGCGCGCCACGATGCCCTTCGGGAACCACCACGCGAGGAGAGCCATGAACGCACGGCGAAGGACGGTCCTGGGCGCGGGGGCCGCGGCCCTGGTGACCGGCTGCGGCTCCTCCGGGGAGGGGGGCGGAGGCGGAGGCGGCGAGAGCTCGGCGCCCGCCTCCGACGGCGCGGAGCTGGCCCGGACCTCAGACATCCCCGTCGGCGGCGGCACGATCTTCAAGGACCGCAAGATCGTGGTGACCCAGCCGAAGGCCGGCGAGTTCAAGGCCTTCTCCGCGGTGTGCACGCACGCGGGCTGCATCGTCGCGACGGTGGCGGACGGCACCATCGACTGCCCGTGCCACGGGAGCCGGTTCGGCATCGAGGACGGGGCCGTCGAGCGGGGCCCGGCAACACGGCCTCTCCCGGCGGAGCGGATCACAGTCGAGGGCGGCGCCGTCCGGCAGGCGTAGGACGCGTACCGTCGCGCCCATGATCACCCCTGAAGGCGAACGGCTCGTGCGGGAACACACCGTCTACTCCTGTGTGATGGGCTCCCGTGCCTTCGGGCTGGCCACCGAGGGCAGCGACACGGACCGGCGCGGGGTGTTCCTCGCGCCCACCCCGCTGTTCTGGGGGTTCACCAAACCGCCGGCCCACGTCGAGGGGCCGGGCGAGGAGCAGTTCTCGTGGGAGCTGGAACGCTGCTGCGAGCTGGCGCTGCGGGCCAATCCCAACGTGCTGGAGTGCCTGCACTCCCCCCTCGTGGAGCGGATCGACGACACGGGAGAGGAACTCCTCGCCCTCCGCGGGGCGTTCCTCTCCCGCAGGGCCCACGGGACGTTCGTTCGCTACGCCCTGGGGCAGCGGCGGAAGCTGGAGGCCGACGTCCGTGCGCACGGCGCTCCGCGCTGGAAGCACGCCATGCACCTGCTGCGGCTTCTGACGTCCGGCCGGGACCTGCTGAGGACGGGCGAGCTGCGGATCGAGGTCGGGGACGCGCGCGAGGACCTGCTGGCGGTGAAGCGCGGTGAGGTCCCGTGGGCCGAGGTGGAACGCCGGATGACGCGCCTGGCCGAGGAGAACGACGACGCGGCGACGCGCTCCCCGCTGCCGCCCGAGCCGGACAGGGCCCGCGTGGAGGCGTTCCTGATCCGGGCCAGGCGGACCTCGGCTGGCGGCCGGCACCCCTCAGAGCTGTCCTGACGCCTCACGGACGGCCGGGTTCCCGCCCCCGGGCCGGAGCAGGCCGGACTCCCCCAGCCGCACCCGGACCACGAGATCGTGCAGGGCGTCGAAACCCGACGGGGTATCGGCGAGCCGGGACTCCGCCTGCGCCTCGTCGAGGACGGCGTGGAGCGCCTCGACGTCACGCGCTGCCGACGCGGCGTCCACCATGTGGGCCGCGCCGTGTTCGGCGCCGGCCTTCGCCTCGATCAGGGCGGGCAGGCCGGCCGGCGCGGGCACCTCGCCGATCAGCGTCGGCAGGTGCGCGAGGAGGGTGCCGGTACGCATGAGGTGGATGCCGGTGAGCAGCGCGCGGAAGGTGTAGAGCAGCGGTTTCAGCTCACCCGTCCTCTCGAACAGCCGCCACTGCGTGCCGGCGAATCCCCGGTAGTGGTGGGCGTGATGACGTGTCAGCACCGTCGGGACGAGTGCCGTCAGTTCGGCGTGGAGCGAAGTGGTGTGCACGATCAGCGGCGAGAGGAGCTGCTCCAGCACGTAGCCGTTGGGCTTCAGCATGAGCCGGACGAAATTGCGGAGGTCGTGGGTGACGAGGTCCATCTCGACACCGTCGTGGTCCCACATCCTCGACCGCGTCTCCTCTGGCTGCCGGAGGCCGACCAGGTCCTCGGGGGGCAGGACGTGGACCCCCCGCAGGTCCACGTCCGAGTCCCGCGAGGGGAAGCCGTACAGGTGTGCGCCCGAGACCGTGGCGAACAGGAGCGGGCAGGGCTCCTCGGCGAGTATCCGCGCCAGATCGATGTCCGGCAGCCCGGCCCCTCGCAGGAGCGTCGTGTCCGTGTGCATGGATCAAGCATCCCAGAGCGCGGCGAGCGACAGCAGGTCGCTGCGGTACTCGATGCGCTCCGACCACTCCTTGGGCCAGGCCCCCGCCCCCAGGTGCGCTCCGGCCAGCGCGCCTGTGAGACAGGCGATGGAGTCGGAGTCGCCCCGGGTGCAGGCGGCCCGGCGCAGGGCGGTCAGCGGTTCCTCCGGAAAGAGCAGGAAGCAGTGCAGCGCGGTGGCGAGCGCCTCCTCGGCGATCCAGCCGTCACCGGTCCGCTCGCACGGGTCGGTCTCCGGGGAGGGGCTGCGCAGGGCCTCCTGGACCCGCGCGAGAGCGGTCAGGCACTCGTCCCAGCCCCGGCTGATGAACGCCTCGGGTGAGGCGTCATGGGTGTACCGCCACAGGTCACCGAGCCAGCAGGTGAGATAGCGGCCTCGGTTCTCGTACGCGTAGGAGCGCAGCTGGCCCACCAGGCCGAACGGTTCGGCCCCCTGAGCGAGGAGGTACACCGCACGGGCCATCAGGTCGGAGGCCGCGAGGGCGGTGGGGTGACCGTGGGTGAGGGCGGCCTGGAGCTGGGCCGCCCCGGCACGCTGTTCGTCGCTGAGTCCGGGCACGAGGCCGATGGGCGCGACGCGCATGTTGGCGCCGCAGCCCTTGGAACCGGTCCTGCTGGCTTCCTGCCAGATCCGGTCGCCCTCCAGCAGCGCACACGCCTCCAGGCAGGTGCGTCCGGGAGCCCGGTTGTTCTCGGGTGAGCGGTTCCACCGGACGAACTCCTCCCGGACCGGGCCCACCATCCGCTCCGGCGTGAGAAGGCCTTGGTCCATGGCGGTGCGGATGCCGCGTCCCAGGGCGAGTGTCATCTGGGTGTCGTCGGTGACGAACGCCGGCTTCGGCAGCCGCATCTGCCGCCACGGCCCGCACTTCGCGAGGATGGACGGCACGTCGTTGAACTCGGTGGGGAAGCCGAGCGCGTCGCCGAGCGCGAGCCCGGTCAGCGCGCCGGTGGCCGCCTGCTTGGTGGATATTCTTGTAGGAATCATGATGTCCGTCCTTCCGGGCGCAGCAGTGGTGGGTGCAGGGCGGTGGCGGCACCCGCCCGGTAGAGGGCGGCCGGTTTCCCCCGTCCGCCGGTGCGGCGCGGCGGTCCTTCCACGGCCTGGACGAAGCCGGGCGTGGTGAGGACCTTGCGCCGGAAGTTGGGCCGGTCGAGCTCGACGCCCCAGACCGTCTCGTAGACCTGCTGGAGCTCGCCGAGGGTGAACTCGGCGGGGCAGAACGCGGTGGCCAGGCAGGAGTACTCGAGCTTGGCGCCGATCCGGTCGTGCGCGTCGGCCAGGATGCGGTCGTGGTCGAAGGCGAGCGGCCCAGTGCTTCCCGCGTCCCACCAGCGCGCGTGCGCGGCGTCACCGCCGCCACGTGGCTCCGGCAGGTCGGGGATGAGCGCGGCGTACGCGACGGAGACGACCCGCATCCTGGGGTCGCGGTCCGGGTCGCTGTAGGTGCGCAGCTGCTCCAGGTGCAGGGCGCGCACGGTGTGCCGGGTGAGGCCGGTCTCCTCGGCGAGTTCGCGGCGGGCCGCCACCTCGGCGGACTCGCGCGGCAGGACGAAACCGCCGGGCAGCGCCCACCGGCCCTTGTACGGCTCCCCGCCGCGCTCCACCAGCAGGACGTGGAGCCGCCCTTCGCGGACGGTGAAGACGGCGAGGTCGACGGTGACGGCGAAGGGTGCGAAGGCGTGGGGGTCGTAGTCCTCGGGCACGGTGGTCATCGTCGCTCCGGCAGGGGTTCGGTGAAGTGCCATCCGCCGGAGAGGAGTTCGTCCACGGCGGCGACCGCCGCGTCGAGCCGCTCCTGGCGGTTCCCGGTGATCTCGACGAACTCTCTGCCGGTCCGTGTGAGTTCGGCGCGGAAGCGTTCGGTCATCCAGGGCCGCAACTCCTCGCCGTCGCGCAGGCCGTCGTCCTCGAAGGCGACGCCCTCGTGGTCGGTGAGCAGCCATAGGTGGTGGGCGACCCGGTCGGCGGTCTTCTCGACGAGCGGGTTGCGGCCTCCGACGTAGCGCTCGTGCCAGACGGTGGTGGCGAAGGAGTCGGTGTCGCAGATCAGCACCGGTGACCCGACGCGCGCGGCTGCCTCCTCCCGCGCGTTCTGGGTTTCGGCGATGAGAGGGAAGTCGTCGGTGGTGAAGTGGACGTCCTCCCACTGGGCGCCGGGCCACCGGCTCCGCAGAGCAGCGAGCTTGGCCTCGCTGAACTCTCTGCCGTACTCGGCGACGTATCCCGTCCGGGCCCAGGTGCCGCCGCGGCGGCGGTAGTGCTCGGCGAGCGCCAGGGCCAGGGTGGTGGTGCCGGTGGACTCGGCTCCGAGGACGACGACCCTGCGGGTGAGCGCGGCCCGCACGGGCGGCTCCAGGTAGTCCCAGCAGCCTGCCGGGTCGGCGCGTACCGCGGTGCCCGACACGGGGAACAGGGTGCGGCCGGGGTCCACCAGGACGGATTCCGCGCCGAATCGGCGTGCCAGCTCAGCGCCGTAGGTCTCCGAGGAGAAGACGGCGTCGACCGGTTCGGGTACCGCGGCGGCGAACACGGCCATGTGCGCGTCCCAGACCGCGGTGTCGTTCAGGTCCATGGGGATGTCGTCGACGGTGCCCACCACCCGGGCGTCGGGGTGTGCCTCCCGCATCCAGGCGACCCGGTCGGCGAGCGGCACGGACTCGACGGAGGCGGCGCAGACCAGGACGGTGAGCCGCTCGCAGCGGTCACGGGCGGTGCGGACGAGGTGGTGGTGGCCGGCGTGCGGCGGATAGAACTTCCCGAGGACCAGGCCGTGTCCGTGACGTCTCATGCCGGCACCACCGCGCCTTCACGCGGGCCGGCGGCGAGGTCGCGGTTCCAGTTGCGCAGCCCGGCGAGGCAGAGCGTGAGGAAGCCGAGGTACAGCAGGGACGTGAGGTAGAGCTCCTTGTACGCGTACAGCGGGATGTACACCAGGTCGGCGGCGATCCAGAGCCACCAGGACTCGACCCGCTTCCGGCACTGGCCGTACGTCGCCATGAGCGACAGGGAGGTCGTCAGCGCGTCCCAGAACGGCACGGTCGAATCCGTGGCCCGGGAGAGCAGCAGGGTCAGACCGAGAGTCGCCACCGCCCCCGCCGCGAGCAGCCAGGCCCATTCGGTGCGGGTGGTGCTCCGCACCGGCAGGACGGACGTCCCCGGTCCACCCCCGTGGGTCCAGGTCCACCAGCCGTACGCGGCGAGGGCGATGAAGACGATCTGCAGGCCGGCGTCGGCGTACAGACCGGACTGGGCGAACAGCAGGATGAAGAACAGGTTGTTGGCGATGCCGATCGGCCAGTTGGCGAGGTGCTGGCGGGCGACGAGCCACACGCACAGCGCGCCGCTGCCGAAGCCCAGCACCTCGGTCCAGCTGACCGGGGTGTCCAGGACCGTCACCAGGGGCTGCTGCAGGGGTTCGAGTATGTCCGCGAGCGTCACGCCGCCCTCCTTCTTTAATGGTCACCTTGACTATAAAGAAGAATCCGTGACAGCAAAAGGCCCGCGGCCGGTCCCGGTTCGAAAAGTGAACGAGGGACCGGCCGCGGGCCGTTCGGGTCGGGCAGGGCTACAGGCCGACCTCGCGCATCAGCATGCCCACCTCGGTGTTGGTCAGGCGGCGCAGCCAGCCCGACTTCTGGTCGCCCAGCGGGATGGGTCCGAAGGACGTCCGCACGAGGCGCTCGACCGGGAAGCCGGCCTCGGCCAGCATGCGGCGGACGATGTGCTTGCGGCCCTCGTGGAGGGTCACCTCGACCAGGTAGTTCTTGCCGGTGTTCTCGACGACCCGGAAGTGGTCGGCACGGGCGTACCCGTCCTCGAGCTGGATGCCGTCCTTGAGCCGCTTGCCGAGGTCACGCGGGAGCGGGCCCTGGATGGCGGCAAGGTAGATCTTCTTCACCCCGTACGCGGGGTGCGTCAGGCGGTGGGCGAGCTCGCCGTGGTTGGTGAGCAGGATGATGCCCTCGGTCTCGGTGTCGAGCCGTCCGACGTGGAACAGCCGCGTCTCGCGGTTGTTCACGTAGTCGCCGAGGTTCTGGCGGCCGTCCGGGTCGCCCATGGTGGAGACGACGCCGGCGGGCTTGTTCAGCGCGAAGAACAGGTGCGACTGCGTCGCGACTGTCAGACCGTCGACCTTGATCTCGTCCTTGTGCGGATCGACCCGCATACCCTGCTCCAGGACGATCTCACCGTTCACCTCGACCCTGGCCTGCTCGATGAGCTCCTCGCACGCCCGCCGCGAGCCCATGCCGGCCCGGGCGAGGATCTTCTGCAGACGCTCGCCCTCCTGCTCGGCGCCCGGGTGGGTCTTGGGCGTCTTGATCTCGGGCTTGTCGGCGTACCGGTCGCGGTTGCGCTGTTCGATCTTGGCGTCGAGCTCGCGCGGGCGGGCGGGGGCGCCCTGGCGGCGGCCGCCCTTGCTCACGTTCTGTGCGGGCTTCGGTCCGCCCTTGGCCCCGCCGCGCGCTGCCGCGCCGCGGCCCTTGCGGGGGCCGCCGTCGCCGCCCGGCTTGTCGGAACCCACGTCGTAGCGGCGCTCCTCGGGGCGGGGCCGGCGGGGGCGCTTCTCCTGCTGGTCCTCGCGCCCGGAGCCGGAGACCCGGGGGTTCGGGTTACTGCTCCGGCCGCTGCCGCTGTTGTTCCTGCCGCCTGCGCCGCCGCTCCTGGAGCCGCTGCCGCCGCCACTCCTGCCGCCGCTCTTGCCGCTGCCGCTTCCGTTGCTGCCACTGCTTCGCATCAAAATTCCGTCTTGTCGTCTGCGTGAGTTTCCGGGGTGTCCGGTGCGTCCGGATCGAACGACGGCACACCCTCTAGCGTCTCAGCCTCGATCGCGTCCGCCTCCGGGAGGAAGGGCGCGAGCTCCGGGAGCTCGTCCAGGCCTCGCAGGCCCATGCGCTCCAGAAAGTAGTTCGTCGTCCTGTACAGGATCGCACCTGTTTCGGGTTCCGCGCCCGCCTCCTCGACCAGACCCCTCTGGAGCAGGGTCCGCATGACGCCGTCGCAGTTGACTCCGCGTACCGCCGAGACCCTCGACCGGCTCACCGGCTGCCGGTAGGCGACGACCGCCAGTGTCTCCAGCGCCGCCTGGGTCAGCCGGGCGTGCTGCCCGTCCAGGACGAAGCCCTCGACGGCCTCCGCGTACTCCGGGCGGGTATAGAAGCGCCACCCTCCGGCGACGAGCCTCAGGTCGAATCCGCGGCGCTGGACGGTGTAGTCGTCGGCCAGCTCCCGCAGGGCGTCGGCCACGGCTCTGCGGGGCCTCTGGAGGACCTTGGCGAGGTGTTCCTCGGTGGCCGGCTCGTCCACGACCATCAGGACGGCCTCCAGCGCGGGCTTGAGGCCGAGTGCGGCGACCCGGGCGTCGCGCCCCTCATCTGTGCTCATTCCTGTACGTCCTCCCGCGCCTCGCGCGCCTCTTGGTCGAACTCGTCGGTGACCACCGGCTCGGCCCCTTCTTCCCCCGCCCAGCGCACGAGGAGTTCCCCGAGCGCCTCCTCCTGGTCGAGCGCGACGGCCTTCTCCCGGTAGAGCTCCAGCAGCGCGAGGAACCGGGCGACCACCGTGAGGGTGTCCGCCGCGTCCTCGGTCAGCTCCCGGAAGCTGACCTCACCGCCCGCGCGCAGCCGCGCCACCACGATCTCGGCCTGCTCCCGCACGCTCACGAGGGGTGCGTGGATGTGGTCGACGTACACCTGCGGCTCGGGCTTCGGCTGCATCGCCTTCACCGCGAGCCGGGCGAACCCCTCCGGGCCGATGCTGATCACGACCTCGGGCAGCAGCTCGGCGTGCTGGGGTTCGAGGCCGACGGTGCGGGGATAGCGGCGCGACTCGGACTCCAGCCGGTCGCTGAGGATCTCGGCGATCCGCTTGTACGCGCGGTACTGCAGCAGCCGCGCGAAGAGCAGGTCCCGCGCCTCCAGGAGCGCGAGGTCGGCCTCGTCCTCCACCTCGGCGGTGGGGAGCAGTCTGGCCGCCTTGAGGTCGAGCAGGGTCGCCGCGACCACGAGGAACTCGGTGGTCCGGTCGAGGTCCCAGTCCGGCCCCATGGCCCGGATGTACGCCATGAACTCGTCGGTGACCCTCGACAGCGCGATCTCGGTCACGTCGAGCTTGTGCTTCGAGATCAGCTGGAGCAGCAGGTCGAAGGGGCCTTCGAAGTTGACCAGCCGCACGGTGAACCGCCGGTCGTCACCGCTGTCGGCAGGGGCTGTCTCGCCGACGTGAGCACGCGAACTCGCCGGACCGCCGCCGGCGCCGCCGGGCCGGACGGCATCCGGGAGGCCCGCGACGGGCCCGGAAGGCGCCACCGCCGTCTCCTGCGCCGCTGCGGCCGCGAGGACGCCCACAGGGGCCTCCGCGGGAGGATGCGATGCCGCGGGCGGGACGGACGCCGGAGCCCGCGCGCCTGCCGCCTCTCGCGCCGGATCCTCCGGAGCCGGCGACGGCCGTATGCCGGGTCCGCGGCCGAGGGCACGGCGGGTGGGACGGGGCGGGTCGTCGGCGTCTCGCATGTGCTGGGGTCCAGGGGTGCGGCGGGAGGTCGGGCGATGGCCCTGGGGCGGGGCCGCCCGGTCGGCGGCCCTCCCCCGGGCAGGCTACCGGCGCCGCGCCGGTCAGCGGCCCCGCAGCCGCCGCACGAGGATGCTCGCGTCGCCACGGGACTCCAGGTCGGCCAGCACCACGGCGACCGCCTCACGGACGATGCGTCCGCGGTCGACGGCCAGGCCGTGCTCACCGCGCAGCACGAGACGCGCGTGTTCGAGGTCCATCAGTTCCTCGGCGGACACATAGACCGTGATCTTCTCGTCGTGGCGTTCCCGGCCGCTCGGCCTGCGGTTCGCCCCACGGCCCCCGCCGCGCCCCCGCTGGGGCTGCACGGTGACCGCCGCCTCCTTGGGCGGCGCGATACGGGACCGGTCGCTGCCGGCCGCATCACGGTCGCCGCCGTCGGCCCGGCTGTGCGAGCCTCCGGCGTCGGCGTCCGCCGCGGAGTGCTCCTCCCGGGACTCCCGGGACGACTCCGCGGCCGTCCCGGCACCAGGGGTGCCGCCCTGGCCGGCGTCCGCCGGTGCCGAATCGCTTCCTCCGACCGGCGCGGGAACCCGCGCCTCGCCGTTCGCCCTGCGCCGCCTCTCGGCGGGGGACGAGGCCTGCAGCCCCATGCCCCCGGTCGTACGGAACAGCTCGTCGGCCCCCGGCAGACTCACTCGGCGTGACACCGGGCGAGCACCTCCCTGGCGAGCTGGCGATAGGCGGCGGCACCGACCGAGTTGGAGGCGTACGTGGTGATGGGTTCGCCGGCCACCGTGGTCTCCGGGAACCGCACCGTGCGTCCGATGACTGTGTGGTAGACGTGCTCGTCGAACGCCTCGACGACTCGCGCGAGCACCTCACGGCTGTGCACCGTGCGGGAGTCGTACATGGTGGCGAGGATGCCGTCCAGCTCCAGTTCGGGGTTGAGGCGCTCCTGGACCTTCTCAATGGTCTCGGTGAGCAGCGCCACACCACGCAGGGCGAAGAATTCGCACTCGAGCGGGACTATCACCTTGTGAGCGGCCGTCAGGGCGTTGACGGTCAGGAGGCCGAGGGAGGGCTGACAGTCGATCACGATGTAGTCGTAGTCGGCCATCAGCGGCTTGAGGGCGCGCTGCAGCGTCGACTCCCGGGCCACCTCGCTCACCAGCTGTACTTCGGCGGCCGAGAGGTCGATGTTGCTGGGGAGCAGGTCCATGTTGGGCACGGCGGTCTTCAGGAGGACCTCGTCGGCCGCCATGCCCCGCTCCATGAGCAGGTTGTAGACGGTGAGGTCGAGCTCCATCGGGTTGACCCCGAGACCGACCGACAGGGCTCCCTGCGGATCGAAGTCGACGAGCAGCACGCGTCGGCCGTACTCGGCGAGTGCGGCGCCCAGATTGATGGTCGACGTGGTCTTGCCCACGCCGCCCTTCTGGTTGCACATCGCGATGATCTTCGCGGGGCCGTGATCGGTCAGGGGACCGGGGATCGGGAAGTACGGCAGTGGCCGGCCGGTCGGGCCGATGCGCTCGCGGCGCTGGCGGGCGGCGTCTGGCGCGAGCGTGGCCGCGTACTCCGGATCGGGCTCGTATTCGGCATCGGGGTCGTAGAAGTGCCCCTCGGGCACCTCGGCGAAGTCGGCGAAGTGGGCGGTCTCCCGGCCACTCTCGTTGCCGGCCATGGCGTTCACGTGTAGGCCGTCCATCATCTGGGGGGCTGTCGTCATGTGCTTTTGGGTGGCGAAGGTGCGGACTGCGACGGAGCCGACAGCTTCGAGCCCGATCGGGCTCAGACCCCGTGCAGGCATCCCTGGTTGACCACCCCCGGGAGTAATTGTCGACTCATTCACAAGTCGTCTTACCTCCTTGGATGTGACCAGGACTACTTATCGATAGGTCAGCGTGGCACCATGCCGACGATTGGCGACTCTATGGCGTGTCACCGGTTCGCAGCAACACAATCCGCCGGACCCGGCCCGATGTGTCGGCAATCGAACACCCTCCTGTCAAGGGTGCGGAGCGCCCGCGGCGCACCTTTCGCAGGGGTGCAAAAAGGGTAGAGGGTTACGTCTCCGGCCAGTTGGCGCGGGCCCGGTCATGCGTCCGGCCGGACCTTGTCTGGCAAGGTCCGGCCGGACGCATGAGGTTGACGGAGAGGGTTGACAGCTCAGCCGAGAAGCGTGCTCAGTTCGACGTGGTCGAGACCGTGCGCCTCGGCCACCTCGCGGTAAACCACCTGGCCGTCATGGGTGTTGAGACCCTTGGCGAGTGCCGCGTCACGGCGCAGCGCGTCGGCCCAGCCACGGTTGGCGAGCTCCAGGATGTAGGGCAGCGTGGCGTTGGTGAGCGCGTAGGTGGAGGTGTTCGGGACCGCGCCCGGCATGTTCGCGACACAGTAGAAGACCGAGTTGTGGACCATGAAGGTCGGCTCGGCGTGCGTCGTCGGATGCGAGTCCTCGAAGCAGCCTCCCTGGTCGATCGCGATGTCGACAAGAACACTTCCGGGCTTCATCTTGGCGACCAGCTCGTTGGTGACCAGTTTCGGGGCCTTCGCGCCGGGGATCAGCACGGCGCCCACGACGAGGTCGGCCTCGACGACGGCCTTCTCGAGTTCGAGGGCGTTGGAGACGACCGTCCGCACCCTGGTGCCGAAGATCTTGTCGGCCTCGCGCAGCTTGTTGATGTCCCGGTCGAGCAGCGTGACGTGGAAACCGAGCCCGACGGCGATCTGCGTGGCGTTCCAGCCGGAGACACCGCCGCCGATCACGACGGCCCTGGCCGCTCCTGTGCCGGGGACGCCGCCGGGGAGCACGCCGCGCCCTCCGACCGAACGCATCAGGTGGTACGCACCGACCTGCGGGGCGAGGCGGCCCGCCACCTCGGACATCGGGGCGAGCAGCGGGAGCGCGCGGGTCGCGGTCTCGACGGTCTCGTACGCGATGGCGGTCGTCCCGGACTCGATCAGGGCGTCCGTGCACTCACGGGAGGCGGCGAGGTGGAGGTACGTGAAGAGCGTCTGCCCCTTGCGGAGGCGGTGGTACTCCTCGGCGACCGGCTCCTTGACCTTGAGCAGCAGGTCGGCTGCGGCCCAGACCTCGTCGGCGGTGGGCAGGATCCGCGCTCCCGCGGCGACGTACTCCGCGTCCGGGATGGACGAGCCCTCGCCGGCGTGCTGCTCGACGAGGACCTGGTGGCCGTGACGGACGAGCTCATGCACTCCGGCGGGGGTGATCGCCACCCGGAACTCGTTGTTCTTGACTTCGCGGGGGATGCCGACCTTCACGTCGATCACGGTCCTTGGCTCGGATGGTGCTCGGACATAGCGGGATGAACCCACATGAACCAAGCATAAAGGGAGACACCGCAGGGATGTGCGGCAGAGCCATCATTAATGAAGGACTTCGCGCTGTCCAGCCTTACAAAGCATTAACTTTCCAGCGAAGTACTACGGATTTCGCAGGCCGCCCCGTCCTCCCCCAGGAGCCTCTCGGCTGTGGAGCGGTGCAGCCTGGCCGCCGCCGGATCACCGAGCCGGTCCAGGGTGTCCGCCAGCCTCAGTTCCAGCGCCGCCTGGAGCCGCACGTCACCCGCCCGGCGGGCCAGGTCGACCGCCTCGCGGCAGGTGTGCAGCGACTCCTGCGGCCTGCCCGCGTACTCCTGCACCCGCGCCGCCTCACTGAGGGCCCGCGCCTGGGCCGGCAGGTCTCCCAGCCTTCGGTGGCCCGCGGCGGAGGCCCGCCAGTTCCGCAGGGCCTCGCCGTAGCGGCCGGCGTACGTGTGGACGGCTCCCAGCCGCCCGTAGAGCCTCGCCTCGTCGGCCCGCTCCCCCTGGCCGAGCCGCTGGGCGAGGGCCCGGCTGTACCAGTCGGAGGCCCGGCTGAAGTCCCCCAGTTCCGCGTAGGCGCCGCCCGCGGATTCCATCGCCCTGCCGGTCGCGTAGAGGTCGTTCGCCGCGCGCCCGGCGTCCAGCGCGGCCCGGTAGCGGACCAGCGCCTCCCGCGTCCGGCCGGTCCTGGCGTCCAGATCGGCGAGGTTGAGCAGGGCCGCGGCCTTCTCCCTGGGCAGGTCACGGCGCTCGGCCACATCGAGGACCAGGCCGTGCAGCCCGTACAGCACAGGAGCGGCGTCCTCGGTACCCCGGTGCACGGCGAGAGCGCGGACGAGCGCCGCCACCAGGCGGCGGGCAAGCGTGTCGAGGTCTCCGTCCCCCACCGCGAGCCGCGCGGAGGCGACCAGGGCGGGTTCGCGGATCCTCAGCCATTCCGCGGCCGACTCGGGATCGCGGAAGCGGAGCGAGCGCGGCAGCCCCGCGAGCTTGCGGCGCGCCGGAGAGTCCTCGGGGTCGGTGACCGCCCGGCAGGCCTGGAGCCGGCGCACGGTGCGCTCCAGCATCCGGGCCCGGGCCAACTGGATCTCCGCGGGCCGCTCCCGCTCCTCCAGCATCGCGCGCACCAGCGGTGCCAGGCAGCCCGGCAGCTCGTACTGCTCCGGATCGGCGCCGTCCGTCCGCAGCAGCCCCAGCCGGACGAAGTCGTCGAGGGTGGTGGCGGCCGCCGACACGGAACATCCGGCGAGGGCCGAGGCCGTGTGGGCGTCGGCCGCGCCCGCGGGAGCGAGGGCGAGCAGACGCAGTACCGCGGCGGCGGCCGGCGGCAGCGAATCGTGGACCAGCCGGAAGGCCCGGGCCAGCGGACGCGACCCGGAGGGTTGTTCGGAGTCTGCCGGCTGCTCGCTCAGTTGCTTGGTGGCATCGGCGACCGATGCCCCTGGCCGGGCCGCGAGCCAGCCCGCGACCAGGGTGAGGGCGGCCGGCTGACCACCGCACTCCTCGGTGAGCTTCTCGGCGGCCCGCGGGTCGACGGTGATGCGGACCCGGCCGATGCTGCGGGCGAGCAGCTGCACGGCGGAACCGGAGTCCAGCCCGCCGATGGTGCACGGACGGACGCCGGGGATTCCGGTCAGGGGGCCGGTGGCCGTCGCCACGACCAAGCAGTCCGGATTGTCCGGCAGCAGGGGATCGACCTGTTCGGCGTCCACGGCGTCGTCGAGCAGGATCACGGCACGGCGTACGGCGAAGGCCTCGCGGACCATCTGGGAGAGTTCGTCCTCTCCGGCGCCGGGCGGGGCCGCGACCGCGAGGAGGTCCAGGAGCCGGCGGGCGGTGCGTTCCGCGGGGACGCGCTCGCCCCCGGGGTCGGTGAGGGCGGCCCGGAACACCCCGTCCGGGTAGTCGCCCGGCTCGGCGAGCCTGCGGGCGAGTTCGGCGGCGAGGGCGGAGCGTCCGGAGCCGGGCCGCCCGGCGATCAGGAGGACCCTGGCGCGTGGCGCCTTGCGGCCGGCCAGAGTGTCCAGGCCCGCTCGCTCGATGTCCTCCTGAAGGGCCCTCAACTCTCTTTCGCGTCCGAAGAACTGACTTACTGTGACGTCGGACGGCTGCTCGGCTCCCGCCGTCCGGGCCGGTCCGGCCGGGATGCTGGTGTCCACCGCCTGGTCGGTCACGGGCCACGCTCCACTTCGCTGCACGCGGTTGCCCGCCGGAAGTCCGGTCGGGGCCTTTCGAGCGTAGTTCAGTGGTGCGGACGATCACTGCCGCGCAGGGCGGAAACGTCCCTCGATCAGATCAGCGTTTCATACGATCGGGCCCGCCGCGGGACATACCCGCGGCGGGCCCGACGGTGCGTCCGAAGACGAACGGAGGAGGCGTCAGGCCTCGAACGGCCGGGCCGGCCAGGGCGCCTCGGCAGGGCGCAGCGAGTCCACTCCGTCCCCCGCGAGCGCGGCGGTGAGCGACAGGACTCCCACGACCAGGCAGTTGTTGTGCAGGTCGCCCCCGAGCACACCCCGCACGAGCTCCTGAAGGGGCACCCTCGCCTGCTCCATGTCGGCCTCCTCCTCGGAGACCTCGAAGCGCTCACCCTCGGCCTCGGAGAGGTCCCGCGCGAGGAAGACGCGTACGGCCTCGTCGCTTCCCCCGGGCGTGGTGTAGACGTCGGTCAGCACCCGCCAGTCCTCGGCCTTGACGTGCGCCTCCTCGTACAGCTCGCGCTGCGCGGCGTGCAGGGGGTTCTCGCCCGGCACGTCGAGGAGCCCCGCCGGGATCTCCCACAGCTTCTGGCGCACGGGGTGGCGGTACTGGCGCAGGACCAGCACGCGGCCGTCCTCGTCGAGCGCGAGTACGGCGACGGAGCCCGGATGGACCTGGTAGTCGCGGTTGTGGACGCTGCCGTCGGGCATGACGACGCCGTCGGTGCGGACGCTGGTCTTGTTACCGGTGAAGGGGGTCACCGTCTCGGTGACCTGCCACTCCTCGGGCGTGTCCTGGAAACCCATGTACGTCCTCCCACGAACAAAACAGAAACCGGGGCACGCATCCCGTGAGGGATCCGTACCCCGGTCAACCGTATCGGACGCTCTTACGCGTCGCCGTCCGTCCCGTGCGCCGCGACCTTGCGCTCCACGGCCGCCTTCACCAGACCGGCGAAGAGCGGATGCGGGCGGGTCGGGCGGGAGCGCAGCTCCGGGTGCGCCTGGGTGGCCACCAGATAGGGGTGGACCTCACGCGGGTACTCGACGTACTCGACGAGCTTGTTGTCCGGGGAGGTGCCGGAGAAGACCAGCCCGGCCTTCTTCTCGAGCTCCGCGCGATAGCCGTTGTTGACCTCGTAGCGGTGGCGGTGGCGCTCCTCGACGTAGGGCTGACCGTCGTACGCCTCGCGGACCAGGGAACCCTCGGCGAGCTTCGCCGGGTACAGGCCGAGCCGCATGGTGCCGCCCAGGTCGCCCGCGCCCTCGACGTACGCGAGCTGCTCCTCCATCGTGGAGATGACGGGGTGGCTCGTGGCGGCGTCGAACTCGGTGGAGTTGGCGTCGGTGATGCCGGCGAGGTTGCGCGCGGCCTCGATCACGATGCACTGCAGGCCCAGGCAGAGGCCGAGCAGCGGCACCCCGTTCTCGCGGGCGTACCGGATGGCGCCGACCTTGCCGATCACACCGCGCTCGCCGAAGCCGCCGGGGATGCACACGGCGTCGACGTCACCGAGCTGCTCCTGGGCGCCGGACGGGGTCTTGCAGTCGTCCGACGCGACCCACTTGACCTTGACGCGGGCCTTGTTGGCGAAGCCGCCGGCCCGGATGGCCTCGGTCACCGAGAGGTAGGCGTCGGGCAGGTCGATGTACTTGCCGACCAGGGCGACGGTGATCTCGTGGTCGGGGTTGTGGACGCGGTCCAGCAGGTCGTCCCAGGTCGTCCAGTCGACGTCGCGGAACGGCAGGTCCAGCTTGCGGACGACGTAGGCGTCCAGGCCCTCGGTGTGCAGCACCTTGGGGATGTCGTAGATCGACTTGGCGTCCACGCACGCGACCACGGCGGCCTCGTCGACGTCGCACATCAGCGAGATCTTGCGCTTGATGGCGGTCGGGACGTCGCGGTCGGCCCGGAGCACGATGGCGTCCGGCTGGATGCCGATGTTGCGCAACGCCGCGACGGAGTGCTGGGTGGGCTTGGTCTTCAGCTCACCGGACGGGCCGATGTAGGGCAGCAGCGAGATGTGCACGACGAAGACGTTGTCGCGGCCGACCTCGTGACGGACCTGGCGGACCGTCTCCAGGAAGGGCAGCGACTCGATGTCGCCGACCGTGCCGCCGACCTCGGTGATGACGACGTCGACGTCGTCGGTCGCCATGCGGCGGATGCGGTGCTTGATCTCGTTGGTGATGTGCGGGATGACCTGGACGGTGTCGCCGAGGTACTCACCGCGCCGCTCCTTGGCGATGACCTGCGAGTAGACCTGGCCGGTGGTGACGTTGGCCGAGCCGTCGAGGTCGACGTCGAGGAAGCGCTCGTAGTGACCGATGTCCAGGTCGGTCTCGGCGCCGTCGTTGGTGACGAACACCTCACCGTGCTGGAAGGGGTTCATCGTGCCGGGGTCGACGTTGAGATAGGGGTCGAGCTTCTGCATGGTGACCCGGAGGCCACGCGCCTTGAGCAGGGCACCCAGGCTGGAGGCAGTCAGACCCTTGCCGAGGGAGGAGGCGACGCCCCCGGTGACGAAGATGTGCTTGGTCGTCGTGGATGAGGGCTGCATAGCCAAAGGGGGCTCCCGTGGTCGCGATCGTGAGGTGCGTACCGGCGTGTCCGACGGAGATCTCCGTCGGTGCCGTCGCTGCGGTTCGGGGGCCTCGTCCACTGTCGGGACGACCACCGGTCCACGGGCTACCAGGGTAACAGCGACGAGGAGAGGCTGCTTCCGGCCATGCGTTCCCCGTGACGGGCACAAGATCACCACGTCTGTTTCAGGTCCCACCCATTCGCCCGTGACAGGCGACGGACAACCTGTGGACAGTCGCGCGGATCTCCCAGGTGCGTCGTATCCTGCTCGGACACTCGCTGCCGAGTTGGCCGGCCCAGCGGCTCCACCCCAGCCCGCTCACCCGCGCAAGAGCTCGTCGGTTCTATCACAACGACCCCTTGACCAGCAGTAAGCGCCCTGCGGGGCGACATGGCCGTTCGACTGGAGACGCACGTGGCCGGGCGCATCGAGGATTACGCACTCATCGGAGACATGCAGACCGCAGCCCTGGTCTGCCGGGACGGCACAGCGGACTGGCTGTGCCTGCCTCGCTTCGATTCCCATGCAATTTTCGCCGGACTTCTCGGCACCGAGGAGCACGGTTTCTGGCGGCTGGGACCCGCCCGTCCCAAGGGGGCGGAGGCCCCCGCGGCGGACCGCCGCCGCTACCGGGGCGACTCCCTCGTCCTGGAATCGGAGTGGGACACGTCCCGGGGCACGGTCCGTGTGACCGATTTCATGCCGCCGCGTGACGGCGCGCCCCAGCTGATCCGCATCGTGGAGGGGGTGAGCGGGCGCGTTCCCATGCGCTCCGAGCTCCGGATGCGGTTCAGTTACGGAAGGGTCACTCCCTGGGTCCACAAGGTCGACGGCCGTACGGTCGCCGTCGCGGGTCCCGACTCCGTGTGGCTGGACACCGATGCCGACACATACGGCCAGAATCTGACGACGTACTCCGATTTCACCGTCGCCCCCGGCGACCGGATCGCCTTCACGATCAGCTGGCAGCCCTCGCACCACGAGCCGCCCGCCATGCCGGAGCCGGAGTCGTCCCTGGAGGCGACCGAGAACTTCTGGCGCGAGTGGGTCGAGCAGTGCACCTACCACGGCCCCTACCGCGAGGCTGTCGTCCGCTCGCTGATCACGCTGAAGGCGCTCACCTACGCGCCCACCGGCGGCATCGTGGCCGCGCCGACCACCTCTCTGCCGGAGGACATCGGCGGCTCGCGCAACTGGGACTACCGCTACACCTGGCTGCGCGACGCGGCGATCACGCTGTCCTCGCTGCTGCGCACGGGCTACCGCGAGGAGGCCCGCGCCTGGCGCGAGTGGCTGCTGCGCGCGGTCGCGGGCGACCCGGAGAACCTGCAGATCATGTACGGCATCGCGGGTGAGCGGGAGCTCGGCGAGGCGGAACTGGACTGGCTGCCCGGCTACGAGAACTCCGGCCCGGTCCGGGTCGGCAACGGCGCGGCGAACCAACTGCAGCTCGACGTGTACGGCGAGGTCACCGAGGCGCTCCACCTGGCCCACATGACGGGCCTGACGCGCAACGACTACGCCATGGGCCTCCAGCACAAGCTGATCGAGTACCTGGAGAAGCACTGGGAGGAGCCGGACGAGGGCATCTGGGAGGTGCGCGGGCCGCGCCGCCACTTCGTGCACTCCAAGGTGATGGCCTGGGTCGCGGTCGACCGCACCATAAAGCTGATCGAGTCGGGGGACGCGGAAGGACCGCTGGAGCGCTGGCACCAGTTGCGCGAGGACATCCACCGGGACGTCTGCGAGCGGGGCTACGACCCCGAGCGCAACACCTTCACCCAGTCCTACGGGTCGAAGGAGCTGGACGCGTCGCTCCTGCTGATCCCCCAGATGGGCTTCCTGCCGCCGGACGACAAGCGGGTCATCGGCACCATCGAGGCGATCCAGCGCGAGCTGTCCACCGAGGACGGTTTCGTCCTGCGCTACCCGACCGACGGCGACGAGGCCGGCGTGGACGGCCTGGAGGGGGACGAGGGCGCTTTCCTGGCCTGCTCCTTCTGGCTGGCTGACGACCTGGCGATGATCGGCCGGGTCGACGAGGCGCGCAGGCTGTTCGAGAAGCTGCTGTCCCTGCGCAACGACCTCGGCCTGCTGGCCGAGGAGTGGGACTCCGGGCTCCAGCGCCAGGTCGGGAACTTCCCGCAGGCGTTCAGCCATGTCCCGCTGATCGACACGGCGCTGCGGCTGACAGCCAGCGGGGCGTACGTGGGCTGACCCGGGTACCACAGGTGTCGCTTGGCTGTAGCAGGGAGTTGAACGTGCAGGACATTGTTGTCGACCCCGTTGCTCACAATCGGGCAGCCTGGGACAGGTATGTCCAAGAGGGCAACGAGTGGTCGAGGCCGGTGAGTACTGAGGATGTCGAGCGCGCCCGCACGGGCGACTGGTCGATTGTTCTCATCGGGCGTGAGCCGGTCGACCGCTCCTGGCTGCCGACGGATCTGAGTGGCAAGGACGTGTTGTGCCTGGCCTCCGGCGGTGGCCAGCAGGGTCCGATCCTCGCCGCCGCAGGGGCGCGGGTCACCGTGTTCGACAACTCACCCCGCCAGCTCGGCCAGGACCAGATGGTGGCGGCGCGCGACGGACTCGAGCTGCGCACCGTCCTGGGTGACATGCGCGACCTCAGCGCCTTCGGCGACGCGGCATTCGACGTCGTATTCCATCCCGTCTCCAACCTGTTCGTACCAGACTTGGCACTGGTGTGGCGTGAGTGCTTCCGCGTCCTGCGACCGGGCGGAAGTCTGCTCGTGGGCTTCCTCAACCCTGATGTGTACTTGTTCGACCACGAGGCGCTCGACGAGCGCGGCGAGCTGATCATCGTGCACAAGCTGCCCTACAGCGATGTCACGCAGTACTCCGCCGAGGAACGCGCCACGAAGTTCGGCGCGGATGCCGCTCTTGAATACAGCCACACCCTCACCGACCAGATCGGAGGGCAACTCGCCGCGGGGTTCCTCCTCACCCGCTTCGCGGAAGCGCCGCACCAATCCAACGCATCCGCTCAATACATGTCGAACTATTTTGCGACGCTGGCGGTCAAACCGGGCTGATGTCCGCGGCCGGACCTACGATGGAAGGGTCCTGTCACGCCCTGCGAAGGGGGTTAACATGACGCCCCGAACGTCTCTTCCGGACGCCGCCCTGACCGGCCTGCGCTCCGGTTTCGCCGGTGAGGTCCACGCGCCCGGCGACCCGGGTTACGACGAGGCCCGTACCGTCTTCAACAGCATGATCGACCGCAGACCCGCGGTGGTGGCCCAGTGCGCCTCCGAGGCGGACGTCGCGCGGGCGCTCGCCCTCGCCCGTGACCGGGAACTGGAGGTCGCGGTGCGCGGGGGCGGCCACAGCGTGGCGGGCATGTCCGTCAGCGAGGGTGGGGCGGTGATCGACCTGCGCCGGATGTCGCGGGTGAGCGTGGATCCCGGCGCCCGGTCGGCCCGCGTCGGCGGCGGTGCCGTCATGAGCGACCTGGACCGGGCCACACAGCCCCACGGGCTGGCCACGACGGGCGGGCGGGTCTCCACCACGGGAGTCGGCGGCTTCACCCTGGGCGGCGGTTCGGGGTGGCTGGAGCGCAAGTTCGGGCTGGCCTGCGACAACCTCCTGGCCGCCGACGTGGTGACGGCGGACGGGGAGACCGTACGCGCGAGCGCCGACGAGAACCCAGAGCTCTTCTGGGCCCTGCACGGCGGCGGCGGGAACTTCGGTGTGGTCACCTCGCTGACGCTGCGGCTGCACGACCTGCCGGCGATGAGCATGGTGATGGTGCTCTTCCGCCCTGAGGACGGCCCCGAAGCGGTTCGTACGTACCGCGACGTGATGGAGGCAGCCCCCGACGAGGCCGGCGGCGCCTGCATCTACATCACCGGTCCGCCCGAGGAGTGGGTGCCCGAGGCCCTGGTGGGCCGTCTCGTGTGCGCCGCCCTGATCACCTTCGCAGGTACGGAGGCGGAGGCCCGTGACGTGGCCGCACCTCTGCTGGCGCTGAATCCGGAGGCGGAGGTCATCGACACGATTCCCTACGCGGACCTGCAGTGCATGCTTGACGACCCGCCCGGCATGCGGAACTACTGGTCGGCGGAGTATCTGAGCGGTTTCCCCGACGAGGCGGTCGCGGCCTTCTGCGCGGACGCCGCCACGATGCCCGTGCCCACGAACACCCAGCATGTGCTGTTCCCCATGGGCGGCGCGGTCGCGCGCGGGGCCGCCGACTATCCGCTGCCCTGGCGCTCCGCCCCCTGGGCCGTGCACCCCTTCGGCGTCTGGGAGAGCGAGGCGGACGACGAACGGGTCAGGCGGTGGGTGCGCAAGGTACGGGCCACGATGATGCCGTGGGCGAACGGCGCCGTGTACCTCAACTTCATCGGGCGCGAGGGGCAGGAACGGGTCGTCGCCGGATTCGGTGAGCGTGCCTACGAGCGGCTGTCCGCGGTGAAGGCGCACTACGACCCGGACAACGTCTTCCGGCTCAACCACAACGTGAAGCCCGCGGTGGCCGTCGTGTGACGGGCCCGGGCGGCGCAAGGTAGCTTCCGGACCGGGGCGTCCGCGTCTCACGTTCACGAGCGCGCGGGCGCACGAGTGGAAGCACGAGGGCGGAGCCAGTGGAACAAGAGGGCGGGATCACCGTACGGCGGGCGCTGGAGCTGCCCGGGCTCCGCGGCGGACTCCCGGAGGTGCTCACGTGCGAGGACCGGCTGGACCGCTCGGTGCGCTGGGTGCACGCGGGTGAGGCGCCCAACATCCCCGCGCTCCTCAAGGGCGGGGAGCTGCTGCTCATGACCGGCCTCGGACTCGGGACCCGGCCGGCGGAACAGCGCGCCTACGTCCGCAGACTCGCTGACCGCGGCATCGCCGCCCTGGTGGTGGAGCTGGGCCCGCGCTTCGACCGGCTGCCCTCGGCGATCGTGGACGCGGCGCGGACGGCCGGGCTCCCGCTGGTCCAGCTGCACCGTGAGGTGCCGTTCGTGTCCGTGACCGAGGAGATCCACACCGAGATCGTCAACGGGCACTACGCGCTGCTCCAGCAGGCCGAGGAGGTGCACCGGCGGTGCACACGGGCGGTCCTCGGTGGGGGCGGGGTGCCGCAGGTGCTGCAGATCCTGGCCGACTTCGCCGCCAACCCGGTGTTCCTGGAGACGCCGGACGGCAGGCTGCTGTTCGCGGCGGGCACCGGGACCGGACCGGTGGGTGCCGATCCCCTGCAGGTCTGGGAGGGGCTGCGCGGCGCGCGCGCAGTGCGTGACGCGCCGCCGGCGGGCGCCGTCCTGGTGGAGGTGCCGGGCGGCGGCGCGGGTGCCGGGGGCGTGCGGGCCCGGCTGGTGCTGCTCGCCGTGTCGGGGCCGCTGGCCACGGTCCACCGGATGGCGGCGGAGCGCGCCGCGGGCATCCTGGCGGTCGTGCTGATGCAGGCCCGCCAGGAGGAGGAGGTCGCGGCGCGGGGCCGAGGTGACTTCCTCACCGATCTCGCCGAGGGCCGGGTCGCGCCGCAGGACGCGCCGGCCCAGGCGGGAGTGCTGGGATTCAGGCCGGGCGGGGATCCCCTGCTGCCCGTGGTGATGCGGCTGGCACCCGCGTCGGCGCCGTCGGGCAGCTGGGCACTGCTGGCCCGGGCGGTGACGGAGGAGCTCGCCACGGTGGGGGCGCCGGTTTTGGTCGGGGTTCGGCCGGTGGAGGACAGGGTGCCGCTGCTGCTGGCGCTGCGCCCGGAGACGACGCGCTCGGCGCTCGCGGACCGGGTGGCGACGGCGCTGCGGGCCGGGGCGGAGCGGGCGGGCCTGGAGCGGGCCGGGGACCGTAACCCGGTCGTCGTCGTGGTCGGGGCCGCGGGAGGCTGGGCCGCTGCTGGTCCGGGGCTGCGGCACGCCGCGGAGGCGGCGACGGCCGCGCAGGGTCTCGCGGAACGCCCCTGGTACGACGCGCGCAGCCTGGACATCGACCTGCTGCTGTGGCGACTGCGCGACCACCAGGACCTGGCGTCCTTCGTGGACCGCGCCATCGGGCCACTGCGGGAGCACGACCGGACGTCCCGCCCCGCGCTGCTGCCGACCCTGGAGGCCTACCTCGCCCATGCGGGGCGCAAGGCGGAGGCCGCCCGGGAACTGCACCTGAACCGGCAGACGCTCTACAACCGGCTGGCCCGCATCGGCGAACTGCTCGGCACCGACCTGGACGACCCGCAGGCGGTGCTCGCCCTGAGCCTGGCTCTGCGGGCGCGCCGGCACACGCGCTGAGGGCTCACGCCCGGGCGGTGGCCAGGGGCTGGGCCAGCTCGTCGTACACGGACAGGACATGGGCGATCGTGTCGTCCTCGGTCGGCCATCCGGCGGCCTGCGCGCGCCCGGCACCGACGAGCCGCTCGCGCTGCTCCGCGTCGCCGAGGAGCCGCACGACGGTGCCGGCCAGCGCCGCCGCGTCTCCGTGCGGAACGAACGCCGCTGCCTCGCCGACGAGTTCGGGCAGTCCGCAGGTCGGGGCCGCGACCAGCGGTACGCCGAGTCGCAGCGCCTCTCGTGCGAGAAGCGGCCCGGTGTCCCCGCGGCCCGCCAGCACGGCCACGTCGGCTGCGGCGAGGAGCGCGCCGATGTCCTCCCCGCCGCCCGCCAGGACGACGGGCAGCCCTTCGTCCGCGATCCGGTGACGCAGGGTCCCGGACCGGGCGTCCTCCCCGGCTACCACCAGCAGGGGCGTGGGGTCCAGTGCGCGCCACTCACGTGCGGCGTCCAGCAGTGTGTCCTGCCCCTCCTGGGCCACCGAGACGAGGAAAGGCCTTCCCACGGCGCCCAGTTCGGCGCGGGTCTTGTCCGCGTCGGCGGCGGCGCCGACGGGACTCGCCGGGACGGCCGCCGGTGCGAGCCTGGCATCTCTGGCGCCGCGCCGACGGGCCCGTTCGACCAGCTCCCACGACGTGCCCAGCACAACGGCCGCGGCACGCGCGGCCCTTCTCTCCAGCAGGCGCAGCAGCCGGCCGCGGGTTCCCTCCGCGTGGACGCGGGAGTGCCAGGTCATGACGAGGGGCGTGCCGCGTCCGCTGATGGCGATCGCCGCGCGTACGGCGGCGTGCAGCCCGTGGGCGTGGACGATGTCCGCGCCGGTGCACGCGGTACGGAGGGCGGCGACGGCGGCGGGGTCGCTGCGGCGGGGCACCGCGACGAAGCGGGCTCCCGTCGCGGGGAGGCCGTGGGCACGGCCCGCGCCGGCCGGGGCGCAGACGGTGACCTGAACTCCCCGGGCGATGAGACCAGCGGCGAGCGAGCTGACGTGAGCGCTGCTTCCGGCACCACCGCCCAGGACTTGGACCGTACGCAGCTGTGACACGTTGATCGGCTCCCGGAGCTCCCGAGTCGGTGGAATGTACAGCGCCAAGGATGCCAGTCCGTACGCACGTTCCGGGACCGATGAAACGTTGCTCCTGGCGCCACGGCGACGGCGGGGCCCCCGCCTCACTCCTACGAGTGAAGCGAGCGGCCCGGAACTGACGTCCGCCGGCCTATCGGCCGTCGGCGCGCGCGGTCTCCAGGAGCTCCTCGGCATGGGCGCGGGCCGTCTCCGAGTCCTCCTGGCCGGCCAGCATCCGGGACAGCTCCCTGACCCGGTCCTCGCCCTCCAGGACCGTGACGCCGCTCCTGGTAACCGATCCGTCCACGGTCTTCTCCACCAGCAACTGGCGGTCGGCGAAGGCCGCCACCTGCGGCAGGTGGGTGACCACGACGACCTGTGCGGACCGGGCGAGCTTCGCCAGCCGCCGGCCGACCTCGACGGCCGCCTTGCCTCCGACACCGGCGTCGACCTCGTCGAAGAGATACGTCGGCACGGGGTCGGAACCCGCGAAGACCACCTCGACGGCGAGCATCACCCTGGACAGCTCGCCGCCCGACGCGCCCTTGGCGATCGGCCGCGGCTGGGCACCGGGATGGGGTGCGAGCAGCAGCTCCACCTCGTCGGCCCCGGACGGCCCGTAGAGCACGCTCCGGCCGCCGACGTCGATGCCGGACGCCTCGTCCGGTGCCTCGGTCTGCCGGATGGCGAAGGAGACCCGGGCGTGCGGCATGGCGAGCGACGCCAGCTCCTGCGTCACCGCGGCGGCGAAGCGCGCGGCGGCCTCCGTCCGCGCGTCGGTCAGCTCCTGCCCGAGGACGGAGAGTTCACCGCGCAGCGCGTCGCGCTCCGCCGTCAGTTCGCCGATCCGGTCGTCGTCGCCCTCCAGCTCGGTCAGCCGGGAAGCGCCTTCCTGCGCCCAGGCGAGCACGGAGGCGATGTCCTCGCCGTACTTGCGCGTGAGCGCGGCGAGCGCGGCCCGCCTCTCCTCCACAGCGGCGAGCCGCAGAGGGTCGGCGTCCAGCTGGTCGGCATAACCCGCCAGTTCCCCGGCCACGTCCGCGAGCAGGATCGAGATCTCCCCGATCCGGTCGGCGAGCGCGGCCAGCGCCGGGTCGTGCGCCCGTACTGCGTCCAGCGAGCGTCCGGCGGCGGCGACGACCGTGGTGGCGTCGACGCCCTCCTGGTCCTCCGGATCCCCGGCCAGCGCCCCGTGGGCCAGGGCGGCCGCGGAGGCGAGGGCCTCCGCGTGGCCGAGCCGCTCGGCCTCGGCTGCGAGTGCGGTGTCCTCGCCGGGCAGCGGCTCCACCGCGGCCACCTCGTCGAGGCCGAAGCGCAGCAGATCCGCCTCCTGCGCCCGCTCCCTGGCCCGGGTGGTCAGCTCGTCGAGCTCCGTGACGGCCGCGCGCAGGCGCCGGTAGGCGTCGGTGTACCTGGCGTGCGGTCCGTCCACGCCGGCGCCGGCGTAGCGATCCAGGGCCTGGCGCTGCCGGGCGGGCTTGAGCAGGCCCTGCTGGTCGGTCTGGCCGTGCACGGCGACGAGTTCGTCGGCGAGTTCGGCGAGCACGCCGACGGGCACCGATCTGCCGCCCAGGTGGGCACGGGAGCGCCCTTCAGCCGAAACGGTACGGCTGACGAGCAGCGCGCCGTCCTCGATCACGGCCCCGGCCTCCTCGGCCCGCACCGCCGCCGCGTCCCCCGGGGACACGGTGATGCGCCCCTCGACGACCGCGGCCTTGGCACCGATCCGCACCAGGGCGGGATCGGCGCGTCCGCCGAGCAGCAGCCCGAGACTGGTGACGACCATGGTTTTGCCCGCGCCGGTCTCGCCCGTCACCGCGGTGAAACCGGGTGACAGCTCCACCACCGCGTCGTCGATGACTCCGAGCGACCGTATCCGCATCTCCTCCAACACGGACATGACCTTACGAGGTCCGGAGCCCGGTGTGCGACGGACCCCGGTGACCGGTTCACTCACGCGGGTGTGAGCGGCGCTCCCGGATCAGTGCGGAGCACCCCGCCAGCCCTGCACGGGCAGCGCGAACTTGGCGACCAGGCGATCGGTGAACGAGGCCTGGTGGAGCCGCGCGAGCCGTACGGGCACGGCTCCGCGCCGCACCTCGACCCTGGCCCCGGCGGGCAGCTCGACGGTCCGGCGGCCGTCGCACCACAGCACGCCGTGCGGCGTGTGCGGCTGGACCTCCACGGCCATCACCGAGTCGGGCGAGGTCACCAGCGGCTTGGCGAACAGCGCGTGGGCGCCGATCGGCACCATGAGCAGCGCCTCGACCTCCGGCCAGACGACCGGGCCGCCCGCCGAGAATGCGTACGCGGTCGATCCCGTCGGGGTGGCGCAGACGATCCCGTCACAGCCGAAGCCGGTCACCGGGCGGCCGTCGATCTCCAGGACGACCTCCAGCATCCGCTCGGGCGAGACCTTCTGCACCGCGGCCTCGTTGAGTGCCCAGTCGGTGTGCACGATGTCACCGTTGCTGCGCACGACGACGTCGAGCGTCATGCGCTCCTCGACCTTGTAGGCGCGGGTGACGACCCGGTCGACGACCTGGTCCAGGTCGTCGCGCTCGGCCTCGGCCAGGAACCCCACCCGCCCGAGGTTGACGCCGAGCATGGGGACGCCGGAGGCGCGGGAGATCTCGGCCCCGCGCAGCAGCGTCCCGTCCCCGCCGAGGACGATCAGCAGCTCGCATCCGTCCACCGCCGTCGGCGTGGCGGACGTCACCGTCTCCACGGACGGTGGCAGCGGCAGGTCCTCGGCCTCCGCGGCCAGCACGCGGACTCCGAGGCCGTTGGCCAGCAGGCCCTGGACGACGAGCTCGGCGCTGCGGATGGCGGCCGGACGGCCGGTGTGCGCGAGCAGGAAGACAGTTCGTTCCGGGTTACCGGGTTGTGCCGCATGCGTCGTCAACGGGGCCCCTCCGCCACTGCACGATCGACGTCCGCGGGATCCAGCTCAGGTGCGCCGGCCCGCAGCCACAGAAAGTATTCGACATTTCCCGACGGCCCGGGCAGCGGGCTCGCCGTCACCCCCCGGACGCCGAGGCCCAGCAGTCCGGCCCGGCGTGCCACCTCCCGTACCGCTTC
The DNA here is from genome assembly GCF_042803195.1 of Streptomyces sp. NPDC057428. Lineage (NCBI taxonomy): Bacteria > Bacillati > Actinomycetota > Actinomycetes > Kitasatosporales > Streptomycetaceae > Streptomyces > Streptomyces sp. NPDC057428. The sequence goes on along the minus strand of NZ_JBHVCT010000032.1, from coordinate 9,216 downwards.
GGCCCGCAGCTCGGGGCTGCGGACCACACCGCCGCTCCCGAGGCGCTCCTTGCCCACCTCGAACTGCGGCTTGACCATGAGCACCAGGTCGGCGTCGGGAGCCGCGCAGCGGGCGAGGGCGGGCAGCACGAGGCCGAGCGGGATGAACGACAGATCGCCGACCACCAGGTCCACCGCCTTCCCGTCGATCTGCTCCAGCGTCAGCTCACGCACGTTGGTACGGTCCTTGACGGTGACGCGTTCATCGGACTGGAGTGACCAGGCGAGCTGGCCGTAACCGACGTCGACGGCGACGACGTGGCCGGCTCCGGCGCGCAGCAGCACGTCCGTGAAGCCACCGGTCGAGGCCCCGGCGTCCAGTGCCCGTCGTCCCTCGATCCGCAGCCCCAGTGGCGCGAAGGCGGTGATGGCGCCCGCGAGTTTGTGGCCGCCGCGCGAGACGTACTCGGGATCGCTGTCGTCCTTGACGACGACGACGGCGGCACTGGTCTCGACCTGGGTGGCGGGCTTGGTCGCCGTGTTGCCGCCGACGGTCACCCGCCCCGCTGCGATCAGCTGGCTCGCGTGCTCACGCGAGCGGGCGAGCTTGCGGCGTACCAGCTCGGCGTCGAGGCGGCGACGTGCCACTCCTGCCACGTTCGGTTCAGCTCCTGTTGTCGTGCGCGGGCGTCTGTGCGGGTGCGGGCCGGGCGTCCAGAGCCGTCAGCTCTTCGCGCAGCCCACGGTGTACATCCTCGTACACCTCGGTGTGGCTGTCTGCGGCGAGGTGGTCCGCGTCGGCCAGCCGCTCCAGCCGCGCGTCCACCGCGGCGTGACCCGTCGGGGTGCGCTCGACGCCGAGCGGCTCGGGCGGGGCGGGGTCGTACGAGGGCGCGGGAGGCGCGGCGGGCTGTACGGCCGCCTCGCCCTGCTGCGCCGTGTCCGGCCCCGGCATCCAGTCGCTCATGCGGGAACGCTACCCCGAAGGGCCGGTGTACCGTCGGTGACGATGGCGACCTTGGAGGAGTGCCGCAGCGCACTCGACACACTTTCCGGCAATCTGGCGGGCGCGGACGGCGACGTGCGCGGCGCCGCCGACCTCGACCGCTCGCTGAGCTGCCACATCAGGGATCTCGACGTGACGTTCACCGGACGGCTGGCGTACGGCCGGATCCAGGTCGTGGACACACTCGACGGCCCGCCCAGGGAGAAGGCCGAGATCCGGCTCGCCATGACCGGTGACGATCTGGTGGCCATGGTCGAGGGCCGGCTCAACTTCGCGAAGGCCTGGGCGTCCGGCCGGGTGCGGCTGGAGGCGGGCTTCCGCGATCTGCTGAAGCTCAAGTCCATGCTCTGAGCCGGCGGGACCGGCCGGCGGGGCGGGCCTCAGACGGCGGCCCCGGTGCGCCTCCTGCGGGCCGCCGGCACCACCAGCGGCGTCCCCGTCTCCGGGTCGTCGATGACCTGGCACCTCATCCCGAACACCTCCTCGACGAGTTCCGCGGTGACGATGTCGCCGGGCGCCCCCTCGGCGACGACCTTCCCACCGCGCATGGCGATGAGGTGGGTGGCGTAGCGGGCCGCGTGGTTGAGGTCGTGCAGCACGGCGACCAGGGTGCGCCCCCGCGTCTCGTGCAGTTCCGCGCAGAGGTCGAGCACGTCGATCTGGTGCTGGATGTCGAGATACGTCGTCGGTTCGTCGAGCAGCAGCAGCGGGGTCTGCTGGGCGAGCGCCATGGCGATCCAGACGCGCTGTCGCTGTCCGCCGGACAGCTCGTCGACAAAGCGGTCCGCGAGCTCCCCGACGCCGGTGGACTCCATCGAGTCCTTGACGATCCGCTCGTCCTCGGGCGACCACTGGCGCAGCAGTGACTGGTGGGGGTAGCGGCCGCGGGAGACCAGGTCTGCGACGGTGATGCCGTCGGGGGCCGTGGAGGACTGGGGCAGCAGGCCCAGCGTCCTCGCGACCTTCTTCGCGGGCAGCCGGTGGATGGAATCCCCGTCCAGCAGGACCTCCCCGCTGCTCGGTTGCAGCATCCGGGAGAGTGCGCGCAGCAGGGTCGACTTGCCGCAGGCGTTGGGTCCGACGACGACCGTGAACGAGTGGTCGGGTATCTCGACCGAGAGGTTCTCGGCGATGACGCGCTGGTCGTAGCCGAGGGTCACCGAGTCTGCGGTGAGGCGTTGCATGGGCGTACTCCCGGAATCGGTGGACGTGGTCTGCGTGGTGTCCGGCGCGTCCGGCCTCATATGCGTCCCGACCGGCGCTCGGAGACCAGCAGCCACAGCAGGTAACAGCCGCCGAGTACGCCCGTGACCACGCCCACGGGGAGCCGGCGGTCCCCGAACGCGTTCATCGCGGTCCAGTCGGCCACGAGCAGCAGGACAGCGCCCGTACCGGCCGCGGCGGCCAGGTTGGGCCCGGGGGCGCGGGTGAGCCGCCGGGCGACCTGCGGAGCGCTGAGCGACACGAAGACGATGGGGCCCGCGGCGGCGGTCGCGACGGCGACGAGCAGGACGGCGCAGCCGAGCAGGAGGAGCCTGGTGCGCTCCACCTTCACGCCCAGGGCGTGCGCCGCGTCGTCCCCCATCTCGATCATGCGCAGGGCCCGGCCGTGTACGAGGATCACCGGGAGCAGCGCGCAGCAGACCCCGAGCAACGGCCACACCTGGGCCCAGTCCCTGCCGTCCAGCGACCCGGTCATCCAGACGACGGCCCGGGTGGCGTCGACGAGGTTGGCCTTGGTGATCAGGTAGTGGATCGCCGCGGTGAGCATGGCGGCCGCGCCGATACCGACGAGGACGAGGCGGTGGCCGTGTACTCCGCGCTTCCAGGCCAGCAGGTAGACCGCCACCCCGGTCAGCGTGCCTCCGGCGACGGCGCCCGCGGCGACCTCGGTGGGTCCGCCGTGGAGGAGCACGATCACGGCGAGGGCGCCGACCGCGGAACCCTGGCCGAAGCCGAGCACATCGGGGCTGCCGAGCGGATTTCGGGAGACGCTCTGGAAGACCGCGCCGCCCACACCGAGCGCGGCACCGACGAGGAGCCCGACCAGGACCCTCGGCAGACGCAGTTCCGTGACGATGAACTCCTGCTGGAAGGTCCCGTTGCCGAACAGCGTGGTGACGACCTCACCGGGCGACATCGCGTAGTCGCCGCTGCCGACGAGCACGACGGCCACGAAGGCCGCCACCCCGAGGAGCAGTGCGATCACCGCGAACGCCCGGGTGTCCACCCGGATGGAGAGCCCGCCGGCCGTCCGCACGGCGCGGACCGTCCTCGTGGTGTCCTGCGCGGACTTCACAGCTGGGCCATCCTCTTACGTCGTACGAGATGGATGAAGACGGGACCGCCGAGCAGTGCGGTGACGATGCCGACCTGAAGCTCGGAGGGACGGGCGGCGACCCGGCCCACCACGTCGGCGCCGAGCAGGAGCACCGGCGCCAGAACGGCCGCGTACGGCAGGATCCACCGCATGTCGGGACCGGTGATGGTGCGGACCAGGTGCGGGATCATCAGCCCGATGAAGACGACCGGCCCGCAGGCGGCGGTCGCGGCCCCGCACAGCAGGGTGACGGACACCATGGCGAGGACACGCGTGCGGATGAGGTGCGCGCCGAGCGCCCTGGCCGTGTCGTCGCCCATCTCCAGCGCGTTGAGCGGCCGGGCGATGAGCAGCGACAGCACCACGCCGACCGCGATGAACGGCCACACCTTGCCGACGGTCTCCGTGTCGGCGGAGGCCAGCGACCCGACGGTCCAGAAGCGCAGCCGGTCCAGGGCCGCCGAGTCCAGCAGCTGAACGGCGTTGACGTATCCGAACAGCGCCGCGGTGACCGCCGTGCCTGCGAGTGCCAGCCGTACGGGGTTCGCCGACCGGCTGCCGCCGAGGAGATACACGGCCACGGACACCAGGGCGGCGCCCCCGAACGCGAACCAGACGTATCCCGTCAGTGATGTGACGCCGAGGAAGCTGATGGCCGAGACGACGGCGGCGGCCGCGCCGGCGTTGACGCCGAGCAGTCCGGGTTCGGCGAGCGGGTTGCGGGTCAGCGCCTGCATCACCGCCCCGGCCAGTCCGAGGGCGGCCCCGACGATCAGCCCCAGCACCGTGCGCGGGACCCTCACGTCCCGGATGAGGACATCGCCGTTCGTCCCGGAGTAGTGGAACAGGCCGTGCCACACGTCGGAGAGCGGCAGCGCCTTGGCGCCGATCGCGACACTCGCGAGGCATACCAGCACCAGGACGCCCACGGACATCAGGAGACCGGCGGCGCGGAACGCATGGCGCCGGGCGTGCGCGGGCCTGTCCGGCGCGGCTTCGGGGCCCGGACTCGATTCGGGGGGACTCTCGACCAACACGTGGTTAGGTTAGCCTATCCTCTGAAAGCGCCAACTCGGCGGTGGCATACCGGCGCCAGGGCCCCTGAGCAAGCCCCGGACGCCCGCCGCCGGAGGGTCTCAGAGGTCCAGTTGCGCCACCGCCTTGGCCGCATCCAGCGTGCCCGCCCCGTCCCCGGCATGCGTCCACGCGGCACCGCACAGGGCCCGCAGCCCGTCCACGGGGTCACCGCCGCCCTCCAGCGCGAGCGCGTCCCCGCGCACCGAGGCCGTCCAGCCCCCACAGCCAAATCCGTCCCCCTCCGGCGACACCTCGGGCTGGCCGGTGAGCAGCCCGCGCAGGTCCCGGTCCACATAGGTCGGCCGGAACCTGGGTTCGGCCGCGAGTAGCTGTGCGGCACCGGTCACCCCGGTCAGCACGAGCAGCGAGTCCACCCCGCCGTTGAACGCCCCCTCGATGTCCGTGTCCAGCCGGTCCCCCACGACCAGCGGCCGCTCGGCCCCGGTCCGCAGCACCGTCTCACGGTGCATTGGAGGCAACGGCTTGCCCGCGACCTGCGGCTCGGCCCCGGTCGCGATGCGCACGACCTCCACCGCGGCGCCGTTGCCCGGCGCGATGCCCCTGGCACTCGGGATCGTCAGGTCCGTGTTGGACGCGAACCACACCGCCCCGCCCGCGATCGCGTACGCCGCCTCGGCGAACCTCCCCCACGGGAGGTCGGGCCCGCCGTAACCCTGCGCCACGGCGACCGGCTCGTCGTCGGCCGACTCCACGGGCACCAGGCCCCGTTCCCGGAGTGCGACGCGCAGACCCTCACCGCCGACCACGAGCACCCGCGCCCCGGCGGGCAGCTGATCGGCCATCAGCCTGGCCACCGCCTGCGCCGACGTGATGACGTCGGCGGGCTCGGCGGGCACACCCAGCTCCGTCAGGTGCTCGGCCACGGCGTCCGGCGTCCGCAGGGCGTTGTTCGTCACGTAGGCCAGCCGCATGCCGCTCTCCCGGGCGCTGCCCAGCGACTCGACCGCGTGGACGATCGCGTGGCCGCCCGCGTACACCACACCGTCCAGATCGAGCAGAGCGGTGTCGTACGCCCCGCTGAGCGCCTCGCTGCTCCCGAGCGGCCTGGACCTGTACTGCTGACTCATATGCCTGCGCTCCTCTTTCCATGCATCTCCCCCGATCATCGCGCATCGCGGGAGCGCACATACGATGCACAAATGAACACATCCGGGCCCGCCGCCGGCAGGGGACTGCGGCTGACCCCCTTCCGCGGACTGCGGTACGTCCCCGAACAGGTCGGCAGCCTGGCGGCGGTGACCTCGCCACCGTACGACGTCGTCGTGCGGCCGGACGGGCTGCACCACCTCGAGTCCGCGGACCCGCACAACATCGTGCGCCTGATCCTCCCGCAGGCCGGCACGGCCGCCGAACGCCACCGGCAGGCCGCCGCGACCCTGAAGAAGTGGCTCGCGGAGGGCGTGCTCGCACCGGACCCGGCACCCGTGCTCTACGTCTACGAGCAGCGCTCCGGTGACATCCTCCAGCGGGGTGTGATCGGCGCCCTCGCGCTCTCCCCCGCGTCCGAGGGGATCGTGATGCCGCACGAGGACGTCATGGCCGACGTCGTCGAGGACCGGGCCGACCTGATGCGCACCGTGGCGGCACACCTCGAACCACTGCTGCTCAGTTACGCGGGGGACAACGGGCCGAACGGCGCGGCGGCCGTCATCGAGCGGGTCGCGGAACGCCCGCCGCTGCTCGACACGACCACCGAGGACGGGTTCAGCCACCGCCTCTGGGCCGTCGCCGATCCCGGCGAACGGGCCGGGATCGAGTCCGACCTCTCCCGCCGCCAGGCGCTGATCGCCGACGGCCACCACCGCTGGGCCACCTACCTGCGGCTCCAGCGGGAACAGTCGACCCCTGGGCCCTGGGACTTCGGTCTCGTGCTTCTCGTCGACACGGCCCGTTATCCGCTGCGGGTCCGCGCCATCCACCGGCTGCTGCACCGCTTTCCGGTCGCCCGGGCACTCGAAGCCCTCGACGGCCGCTTCCGTGTCCGTCCCGTGGACATGCCCCTCACTGGAGCTCTCGACGTGCTCGCGGAGGCCACCTCCGAGGGCAACGCCTTCCTGCTGGCGGGCGACGGGCACTTCCACCTGGCCGACCGGCCCGACGAAGGCCTGCTGGCCCGTACCATCCGCCCCGACCGGCCGGCAGCCTGGCGGACCCTGGACGCGACGGTGCTGCACTCCACCCTCCTCGACGAGGTGTGGGGCATCCCCGACGATCCGCAGCACATCGCCTACATCCACGACACAGCGGCGGTTGTCGAGCAGGCGGAACGGAATGACGCCACGGCGGTCCTGATGCATCCGGTGCGCGAGGATGTGGTCCGGGACCTGGCCCGGCAGGGCGTCACGATGCCCCGGAAGTCGACGTCGTTCGGTCCGAAGCCGGCTACGGGACTTGTCCTGCGCAGTCTCGGTACCGACTGAGCCGCGGCCCCGCACGAACGCCCGGAGCACGGCTCAGGCGGGGCCCTGAACGCGCGAAAGGGCGGCACCCACCGGGGTGCCGCCCTTCCTCGTCCGTGCCTCAGGCGCGATCAGCCCTTCGCGGAACCGTCCGCGTCATCGTCCTGATCCTCGTCATCCTGGTCGTCGTCGTGCTCGTGCGCGTCGGTGTCGTCCGCATCGTCGGCGTACCGGAGGTCAGCGTCACGTTCGCCGGCGTCCTGCCCGGCCGTTACGGGCCCGCCCGCGTCGGCCGTCGCGACGGTGCTCTCGTCGTCGCCGAGCGCGTCGACGAACTCCACACCGTCGAGTTCGGCCAAGCGGTCGGACGCGTCGGTCGCGCCGTCCTTGTCCGCCTCCAGTGCCTTGCCGAACCACTCACGGGCCTCGTCCTCGCGGCCGGCTTCGAGGAGTGCGTCGGCGTAGGCGTAACGCAGGCGCGGAGTCCACGAGTGGACCGCGCTGGAGGCGAGTTCAGGACCCTGAAGCGTGACGATCGCCGCGTCGATCTGCCCCATGTCCCTCCGGGCGCCGGCGGCGACCAGGCGCATCTCGACCTGTCCGGCCTTGTCGAGCTTCTGCACCTCGGGCTCACCGGCCATGGCCATGGCCCGCTCGGGACGCCCGAGACCGCGCTCGCAGTCGGCCATGACGGGCCACAGCTCCACGGACCCGGTCATACGCCGCGACGCGCGGAACTCGGCCAGCGCCTCTGCGTACTTCTGTGTGGCGTACGCGGCGAAGCCCGCGGCCTCCCGAACGGCGGCGACCCTGGACGCCAGACGCAGGGCGATGCGCGAGTACGCGTAAGCCTGGTCGGGGTCGTCGTCGATGAGACGGGCAACCATGACGAGGTTCCGCGCGACGTCCTCGGCAAGGGTCTTCGGCAGGCTCATCAGCTCCTGCCGCACGTCCTTGTCGATCTCGTGGCCGGTGACGTCGTCGGGAATCGGAAGCCGCTTGACGGGCTCGCGGTCCCGGTCGTCACGTCCCTGGTAGCCACCGCGGTCGTCCCGGCCCCGGAACCCGCCACGGTCGCCGCCTCGGTCGTTGTCACGACGGGGACCACGGTCGTTGCGGTCGTCACGGCGGAAACCACCGCCACCGGCACTACCGCCACGGCTGTCATCCCGGCGGAAACCACCACCGGTGCTACCACCACGGTCGTCGTCGCGGCGCGGACCGCGCGGGCGGTCGTCGCGACGCTCGAAGCCGCCGGCCGGACGTCCACCACGGTCGTCACGCTGGCCGCCGCGGTATCCACCACGGTCGTCCTCACGCCTCGGAGCCCGGTCATCACGACGGAAGTTGCTGGGCCGATCGTCGTCGCGGCGCGGGCCCCGGTCACGGTCATCCCGGCGGAAACCACCACCGGTGCTGCCACCGCGGCTGTCATCGCGGCGGAAACCACCACCGGTGTTACCACCGCGGCTGTCATCGCGGCGGAAACCACCACCGGTGTTACCACCGCGGTCGTCGTCGCGGCGCGGACCGCGCGGGCGGTCGTCGCGGCGCGGGCCCCGGTCACGGTCATCGCGGCGGAAACCACCACCGGTGTTACCACCGCGGCTGTCATCGCGGCGGAAACCACCACCGGTGCTGCCGCCACGGCTGTCATCGCGGCGGAAACCACCACCGGTGCTGCCACCGCGGCTGTCATCCCGGCGGAAACCACCACCGGTGCTGCCGCCACGGCTGTCATCGCGGCGGAAACCACCACCGGTGTTACCACCGCGGTCGTCGTCGCGGCGCGGACCGCGCGGGCGGTCGTCGCGACGCTCGAAGCCGCCGGCCGGACGTCCACCACGGTCGTCACGCTGGCCGCCGCGGTATCCACCACGGTCGTCCTCACGCCTCGGAGCCCGGTCATCACGACGGAAACCACCGCCGCCACCGGTGTTACCACCGCGGCTGTCGTCGCGGCGGAAACCGCCACCGGTGTTACCACCGCGGTCGTCGTCGCGGCGCGGACCGCGCGGGCGGTCGTCGCGACGCTCGAAGCCGCCGGCCGGACGTCCACCACGGTCGTCACGCAGGCCGCCGCGGTATCCACCACGGTCGTCCTCACGCCTCGGAGCCCGGTCATCACGACGGAAACCACCGCCGCCACCGGCACTACCGCCACGGTTGTCATCGCGGCGCGGGCCGCGGTCGTTGTCGCGTCGAGGCGCGGACGAACGGTCGTCACGGCCGCCTCGGAAGCCGCCCCTGTCACCATCGTCACGGCGACGCGGCTCGCGCTCCGGACGGTCGTCGGAAGAGTTGGTGGACATCGGGGTGACTCCTGTCATCGGGTACCACAGACATTCTCGCGCAATCGACCATCCGACGCGCTTCGGAAAAAACAAAAGGGCCCGTGGCCCCAGCATGAACGC
>NZ_JBHVCT010000031.1:0-68906 GCF_042803195.1 Streptomyces sp. NPDC057428 | reverse complement strand
CGCGGCCTGGTGCATGCTGGAGGCGAACGATCCGGGGGGTGTGATGCCGATCGCGTACAGGTAGGCGGCCTCGTAGTCCCCCTCGCTGAGGGCCGCCGCAGTGCCAACCGCGTCGGCGATCTGGGTCAGGAACCCCACGCCGCGCGGGCGCGCCCAGGCGTCGACGGCGGCCTGCAGCTCCCGGGCCCGGTCCAACTGGCCGCGCATCGCCGCCAACATGGCCATGTAGGCACGGCTGTGGTGGGCGAACAGGACGTGGCCGTGGGACGTCGTCAGGTCCAGCACGCGCTGTCCGGTCCGCTCCGCCTCGTCCCACTCCCCGACCGCCATCTGGTCGAGCATGATCAAGTGCAGCATGGTCATGCCGTTGGCCACGGCCCCGGTCTGCACTTCGCGGTCCACGGTCCGCTGCAGGAAGGGACGGTAGTTGCTGAGTGTGTCGACGTGGTAGGCGGCGACGGCCAGGCGCGTGACGTCCCACGGCTCCATGGCCGGAAGCTCGGCGAAGGCGTCCTCCACCCGCCGGTGCAGTCCGGCCCCGCGGCGTACGACGTCACTCCACGCGTCCCGGTAGATCAGTGAACGCGGCGCGGTCAGGTCGCCCATCGAACCGAGCAGCGCGTGCGTCCGCTCCCACACTGCGTGGTCGCTCGCGTACTGAGCGATGGCGAGCAGGAGGTTCACCAGTCGCCCGAGGACATCCGGCGCCTCCTCGAACCCCTCGTCGCGCAGACTCTCGATGGCCGCCAGGATCTGGCGCGGCGAGGAGCGCACGTCGCCGTCCTCGTACAGCGCCACGTAGGCCGAGGTGAGCACCGAGGCCGGTGACTCGCTGCGGCTCGGAACGACATCGGAGTGGACGAGTTGCTGAGCCTGCTCCAGCAGGGCCGCGTGCCCGGCCACGAATGCAGCGTCGCCCAGCCGTCTGGAGCGCTTCTCGTGGCTCTCGCTCAGTTCCGCGGCCCGGGTCAGCCAGCCCACGGCCGCCATCGCGCCCCCGCGCCGGGTCGCCGAGTCCGCCGCCTTCTCCAGCGCGACGGCGACCTGCTCGTCGGGGTCGACCGTCGAGGCGGCCAGATGTGTGGCGTGCCGCTCCACGTCCCCATGGTGCACCTCGGCCAGGACGGCGTGCGCCGTGCGCCGCTGATTCGGGGTCGCCATCTGGACGACGGTGGCCCGTATCAGGGGGTGCCGGAAGACGAGGTCACCGCTGACCGGATCGATGTCCAGGAGCCCGGCCGCCACCGCCTCGTCGGCGTCTCGCATGCGGTAGCGAAGGCCACCCGTGGCCGCAGCCCCCGAGCCGACGCCGTCCAGGGCGCCTCGCAGCAGTTCCCCGCGCACCACGTCGCCCAGCCGCTCGATACGGGTGCCGTACACCTGCTGGAGCCGGCGGGGCAGCGGGACTCCGTGGCAGCCGAACAGTTCCTCGGCACTGTGCCCGAGGTGGCCGTCGCTCACATAGGGAGCAAGCTCCAGCAGCGCCAGTGGATTTCCCCGGGCCTCCTCCAGGACCATCCGGCGGATCTGCTTGTCCAGCTCCGGGTAGTACAGGTCCAGCATGTTTCCCGCGGCCTCGTCCGGCAGCGCCGTGACCGGCAGTTCCGGCAGTGCGGCCGTGTCGAACCGTGAGGGGACCTCGGAACGCAGGCCGACCACGAGCTTCACGGAACTGCCCGTGAGCCGGCGCCCCACGAACCCGCACACCTCGGCGCTGGCCGGGTCCAGCCACTGACCGTCGTCGAGCACCAGGAGCAGCGGCTTGTTCGATGCCGCGAGGGCCAGCAGGTCGAGGACCGCGATGCCGAGGGCCATGACGGACGGGGGGCGTCCGTCATGGCGCCCGAAGACGGCGTCGAAGGCGGTGCGGTGGCCGACGTCGAGACCGTCGATGTAAGGGAGCAGCGGATAAAGGAACTGGTGCAGGCCGGCGAGCGGCAGATCGGACTCCGCCTCGACTCCGGCGGCCTTGATCACCCGGTAATCGTACTGCGCCAGGTCGATCACGTGGTTGAGCAGAGCACTCTTGCCCACCCCCGTCTCGCCTCTCAGGACGAGCGCCTGTCCCCCGGTGGCCGCCACGAACGCGGCGAGCACTCCCTGCTCCCCGTCCCGGCCGACCATTGTCCTGACGAGCGACTCCACGGTCTCCCACTCCTTTCACCGCCGGCCCGATCTGGCCACACATCTTCACGCCCGTTCCGGGCGGACCGTGCCCGCTCGCGAGGGTTGAGCAAGCCGGATCACGGTTCGGTTCGCTGGATGCGCCGACGGTGTGGATTGCTGAGCCCACACCTCACCGGGCGGCATATACACGTTCGGCCGAGGTACCTTTTCGCTCATTGTGGTCGAAAAGTCTCCATGTGCGGCCAGGCTAAACGGACGCCCGCATCCGGTCAACCTTTCCGCCCGCCGACGGTGCAAGAACCTGAGGGCCCGGAGGTGTCCGGTTCGCCGGGAACGCCACACGGGCGATACAGCCCTCTCCCTCACACCCAAAAATACGTATCCATGACCTTCCGTACACGTATACGAACATGCGTGTACGGGCAACTCGCGCATGTAGCATCTCTGTTGTCAGGTACAAATACGGTTGAACAACAGGTTTCGGGCGCACGTCAGCCCTTCAACGGCCCGGAGGTATCCCAACATGGCGTCCGATGCAGCACCCGACAGGATGCTCGACGAGCTGAGCGGCTACAGCGACGGGCCGTTCGCCGTCGTGGACGCGTTCGTCGCGCAGCGCGCCCGGTTCCTGCGCTACGTGTCCGGTCTCGACGACGCGGCGTGGCGCGCGGCCACCCGGTGCTCGGAGTGGAACGTCCACGACGTGGCACGTCATGTCCGCGACGTCGCCGCGCTGCACGTGTTCCAGCTCGGCGGCCCGTTTCCCGGTTTCCGCCTCACGCGGGAGTTCGACCCGGTTCTGACGCCGGCCGAGTGGCTGAGGACGTCCTCCGGGGAGAGCCCGGAGGAGACGGTGCGGGAGCTGACCCGGCTGGTGCAGCAGGAGGAGCTTCTCCTGCGCACCAAGGCGGCGGCCGGCCCCGACGAGACGATACTGGGCGCGCTGGGACGCACCCTCGACTGGTCGGTGCAGTCCGTCCACACGTTCTGGGACGCGTGGATGCACGAGCGGGACATCACGCTGCCGCGCGGCGAGGTCCCGGAGTACGGGGCCGACGAGATGCGGCTGGCCACGATGTACGGGTTGCTCTGCGCCGCCGCCCCGCCAAGCTGGAACGGCGACTACGTGCACGCCGGCCTGCTGCTGGAGGGCGGCGCCGACGCTTCCTACGTCGTCACGTCCGTCGACGGTGTCATCCGCGTGCTGGCGGCGCCCGTGGACGAGGCGGGCCGGCTGACCGGCGGAGCGGGTCCGACGCTGGACAGCCTCGCGGGCCGGGGCCCGGAGCTGGAGGACGTCCTGCACGGTCCCTCCCCCGCGCTCGAACAGCTCGCCCTCCTGCGCAAGATCGTCACCTAAGGACTGTACCGTGATCCCTGGTGGATCAGCGCGCGGCGTCAGATGCGGTGCATCGCAAGGCGGAGGAGCTCTCGCATACTGGACGTATTAGGGCGTTCCGACAACGCAGCGAGGCGCCGTAGCTGTCGTCGCGCGCCCGCCAGGGATTGCGGGACAGCCCTTGGCTGGAGCCCTTCCTCCGGACCGGGCCGGAGCAGGAGCGGACTCTGGTGCGCCCGGATGCGAGGCGCAGGAGAGAGTCGACGCGGAGCGTTGCCGACTGAACGACGCCGCAGACGGGCGTGCCCGGGCTCGCGAGCCCGGCCTGAGCCGGACGAGAGGCCCTGAGGGCCGCGTGTACCCGCCCGCTCAGCGCAGGATCCGGCGGGCGGCGTTGGTGGTCGCCAGGTCGAGTAGCTCCTCGCCGCGGCCGGAGAGGATCGTCCGGATCGCGTAGAGGGTGAACCCCTTGGCCTGCTCCACCGTGATCGCCGGCGGCACCGAAAGCTCCTGACGTGCCGTCATGACCTCGATCACCGCTGGACCGTCATGCGCAAAGGCTTCCGTCAGCGCGTCCTCCAGCTCACCGGGCCGCTCCACGCGGCGGGACCACAGTCCGACGGCGGCGGCGACGTCGGCGAGCCGGGGGTTGTCCAGTTCCGTTGCGAAGTTGACGACACCCGCCGCCTTCATCTCCAGCTCGACGAAGTTCAGCGAGCCGTTGTTGAAGAGGACGATCTTGGCGGGCAGCCCGTTCTGCCGGAGGGTGAACAGCTCGCCGAGGAGCATGGTGAGACCCCCGTCGCCCGCGAAGGCCACCACCTGACGTCCCGGGTACGCGGCCTGGGCGCCCACCGCGTGCGGCAGAGCGCAGGCCATCGTGCCGTGGTTGAACGAACCGAGCAGGCGCCGCCGTCCGTTGAACGCCAGGTAGCGGGCCGCCCACACCACGGGGGAGCCGACGTCGGTGGTGAAGACCGCATCGTCCTCCGCAAGGCGGTTGACGGTGCTCGCCACGAACTGCGGGTGGATGGGGGTGCGCTCGTGGTCGTTGACCGCGAGACCGTCCAGCGCCTTGCGGGTGCGGGCGTAGTGCGCGAGTGCCCGGTCGAGGTGGGCGCGGCCGGTCTTCACCTTCAGCAGCGGCAGCAGCGCGGGCAGCGTGTCCCGCACACTGCCGGTCAACGGCAGGTCGACACGGGTCCGCCGGCCGATCTGTTCACCGCGGATGTCCAGCTGGAGGATCTTCGCGTCCCGCGGGTAGAACTGGCGGTAGGGGAAGTCCGTGCCGAGCATGAGCAGCGTGTCGGCCTCCCCGATCGCCTTGTAGCCGGAGGCGTAGCCGAGCAGACCGGTCATGCCGACGTCGTACGGGTTGTCGTACTCGACGTACTCCTTGCCGCGCAGGGCGTGCACGACGGGTGCCTTGAGGGTTTCGGCCAGCCGGACCAGGTCGTCGTGGGCACCCGCCGCGCCCGCGCCCGCCAGGATGGTCACCCGCTTGCCGGCGTCCAGCAGGTCGGCGGCCTCACGCAACGCGACGTCGTCGGGCCGGGCGAGGGTCCGGGTCGGGCGGACGACGGTGGGGGGCAGCACACGCTCGGCCCTGGCGAGGAAGACTTCACCAGGCACCACCACGACGGCGACCCCCTTGCGTTCGACGGCCGCCCGCATGGCCAGTTCGAGGATGCGGGGCGCTGACCCGGCGGTGTCCGCAACCTCCGCGTAGACGCTGCACCCGCGGAACAGCTCCTGGGGGCGCGTCTCCTGGAAGTAGCCGGAGCCGACCTCCGCTCCCGGAATCTGCGCGGCGATGGCGAGGACGGGGACGCGGCTGCGCTGGGCGTCGAACAGTCCGTTGATCAGGTGGAGGTTGCCCGGGCCGCAGCTGCCGACACAGACGGCCAGTTCGCCGGTCAGGCCGGCCTCGGCGGCCGCCGCGAGGGCGGCGCTCTCCTCGTGCCGGACGTGCACCCAGTCGACCTCGCCGTCCCTGCGCAGCGCGTCCGTCAGTCCGTTGAGGGAGTCGCCGGGCAGCCCGTAGAGGCGCTGTACGCCGCTGGCCTTGAGCGAGGCGATGATGTGGGCGGCGATCGTGGGCATGCTGAGGCTTCCCTTCGCTGAACGTCGGCGTGTCCGACGAGACACGTGTGCCGGTCCGTCCGGGTGGTCCCGGACTCCACGGCACCGACGAGTCTTCACCGGAGCCCTCGGTCGGTGTATCCGTCGGATGACGGTCCGTCCCTGTGTCGGCTGACGGTCGGCCTGCCCTCGCCGCATCCCGGCTCCGCGGCGAGCACGCGAGGTTCTGAAGGAAACGCGCCCCGACCCGCGTCCTCGGGGGGCGCGGGTCGAGACGGGTCATGCGGGTCGGTCAGACGGTACGACTCCGCTGCTGACGGGCCTTCCAGCCGAGCAGGATCGCCTGGACGATGAAGAACACGCCGCCGCCCGTGGCGTAGGTCGACAGGACGTCGAGCGAAGGATCGTCACCCGCGGCCTGGATGTTGTAGAAGATGCCGACGAGGAAGGACAGCCCACCCGCGATCAGCACCGGCCACTGCTTGCCCAGTTCGGGTCCGCGCCGCCGCAGGCCGACCGCGACCTGGGCCGCTCCGGAGATGACGGCCCAGACGCCGAACACGCTGAGCACCGTAGCGAACGAACCGGCCCCGGCGACGCCGACCGCTATCGCGGCGAGCGTGCTGAGTACTCCGTTGAACGCCGTGACCCGGCGCTCGGAACCGTCCGGGAGGGCCCGGTAGTCGATCAGCGAGGACACCGCGTCGATCAGCGGGTAGACGACCAGCAGGGTGATCGCCGCGGCATCCAGGCTGTCATGGGCTCCGGCGAAGACCACGGCCCAGATCACGGCCAGGATGCCACGGCTCAGGTACAGCCGCATCAGGGAGGAGCGGCCGCCGTTCGCCGTGGGCGCCGCGGTCGTCAGGGTGTTCGTGGTCATCAGGAGCCGACTTTCGATTTGGTGGGTTGGGTTGCGACCGCTCAGTGCCGGTGCGGCGAGACGCAGCGGAAGCTGTCGGCGTCGGCGATGTCACCGTGGCCGTTGTAGCGGGACACCATGGGGTAGCGGCACAGGTCGCGGTCGAGCTGCTGGCCGGAGGCGTTGGTGAGGGTGGCGGGGAGAGTCTGAGGAGCCTTGCCCTGCTCGACCCACTTGGTCAGAGCCGTCAGGTCGTCGCCCTGGCCCGCGAGTCCGCAGTGGACCGTGCCCGGGGCGAGGAAGAGACGGTAGAAGTCGTCGACCCGGTGCGTCCCGCCGAGCCTGTGCTCGACGCGCTCGCGGTAGTCCACGGTGCCCGCGGTGGGGATGTACTGGTCGGACTGACCGTGGTAGGTGAGGAGCTTGCCACCGGACTTGCGGAAGGCCGACAGGTCCGGGTCGTCGGTGCCGATGACGTGGTCGTACTCGGCCTGGGACTTCTTGAACAGCTTGGTGAACTGGCTGTACGTCAGCTTCGTGGTGTCGAGGCCGGGCTGCTTGGCCACCCACTTCGCGGTCCAGTCAGCCGGGACGACGAACGACGAGGGGCCGGCGATGCCCTGGAAGTCGGCGCCGATCGGCAGGCCGTACCAGAGCTTCTTGCCCGACGCGGTGCGCGGGCCGTCCCAGATCTTGCGGACCACGTCCGCGTCGGCTGCCGTGATGGTCTCCGTCTTGCCCTCGCACTCGACCTTCGTGCCGATCAGACGGCGCGGGTCGAAGTCACAGCGCGAGGTGTCGGCGATCAGGCCGTCCTTGGCGCCGTCGAGCGTGTCACAGGCCTTGAGAGCGGCCTGGTTGAAGGCCTTGAACTCGCAGTCGGTGGGACGGGTCTTCTCCTCGTTCATCACCACCTGCGGCCACAGCGTCGCGGGCACGTACTCATCCCAGTTGATGGCGGGCGCGTTGGCGAGGATGCCGTCGTAGTCGTCGGGGTGGCGCTGGGCCTCCATGTAGCCCTGGCGTCCGCCGGTCGAGCAGCCGTTGAAGTAGGAGTAGGAAGGGGCCTTGCCGTAGATCGCGTCGGTGACCGCCTTGCCGACGATCGCCGTTTCGTGCTGTGAGCGCTCGGCGAAGTTCTTCAGGAGCGCGGTGTTGACCTCGCCCTTGCTGTTCAGCGCCCAGGAGCTGTCGATGGCGTCGCCGACACCGGCGTCGGTGGTCGCGGCGGCGTAGCCCTGCTTGACCGCGTTGGCCAGACCGGGGTTGTTGTCCCCGGCGGCCCAGGCGGCGCCGCCGAGGGCCTGGAAGCGTCCGCTCCAGCTCGCCTTTTCGGGCAGCCAGGTCCGCACCTTGGCGTGGTCGCCCTGCCCCGGGTGGGTGAGGGTGACCGTCACCTCGCAGTAGGACGGGACATTGTCGACGCTGCCGCCGAGGACCCCGGTCCCCTTCACGGTCCCGCCGGGCTGGCGGACGGCCGTCACTGACTCCACCTTGGTGCCGGCGGGGGCCGTCACGGGGACGGACGAGCACGTGAGGGGCGCGGAGGCGGAGGCGGAGCTCCCGGTGTCCGCCGATGCGGTCGGCAGATACACCGCCGCCGCAGCCAGCGGCACACCGGCCGCGAGGACGGTCAGAAGTCGTTTCATGACTTTCCTATCCGAGAAGCATGTGTCTGCCGTGAGACACATGTGTTGGGGACCGAGACAAGACTGGCGGGCTCGGCCGGCCGGTCCGTCGCCGGTGAATGTTTTTGACGATGCGCCGCTATCACCGAACCGCTCGCCGCCCGCTGGGGGCGAGTAGAGATAAACACGAATGCAATCACCGGTCAAGCAGGTGACTTACAGTCCTGGATGATTGTGGGCATATGTGTCTTGATGAAACGTCTCGACCGCGGGAACGACTGGATCGCACACCTGACGTGCGCCCTTCCACGGAGCCGGGACCAACACCGATAACTCTGCCCTCACCGCGGAATCGGCACATCAGTCAGTTGACGGTAAGTGCTGGCGAGCAGGTACTGCATACACTCACACCCGCCGCGAGGCGTCCTGCCGGACAAGTCGCCCGGAGGTACCGGGTCCTGCGGGTGGCGGCGCGGGCCCCGGCGTCCGGAATATCCGCTTCCGGCCACAGGTCTTCCCGCGGCAGCTGGGGAAGGTGTTCGACGTGTGCGCGGGTTCGTTCACGAGGAACAGACCGCGCCGGTGTTCAGCCGGGGAACCGCCCTCCGACGACAGGGAGTACGCGGTGGCTACCGGAGGATCGCTCGCAGAGCGGTGGCGCCGCGAGTTCCTCGTCCAGGATGCCGGCGGAACGCTGGCCGCCCCCTCCGGCCGGTCCGCCGGCGCCCACGGAAATGGCCCCTGCCGCGAGGAGGAGCCGGTCAGAGGTTCCCGCGCTCGGCACCCTGGGACACCGGGTGTCCAGGCGCCTCCCGAAATCCGGTCCCCCTGAGCCGGCGGGTCACTGCTTGTCTGCGTCAGGAGTTTCGCCCTTCGCGGCGTCGTGCCGCAGCCAGTGAGCGTGGTACCGCGCCGCCCACGACCGGCTGACGTAGCCGGTGCGCATGCCCAGCCTCGCCTCGGGGTCCTCGTACGCCTTTCGCATGTGCCCGATCAGGACGATGGTGATGGCCCAGGCGAGGCAGTCGTGAACGAAGATCGCGCTGGTGCGGGAGACAGCGGGCAGCAGCCCCATGAACCACATGAGCAGACCGGTGGCCATCATCACCAGCACGGCACCGGCTATCCAGCCCGCGTAGAGCTTCTGACCGGCGTTGAACTTTCCCGCCGGACGCGCCTGCGGGCTCATCAGACGTATGCGGGCGGACCGCAGCCACTGCTTGTCGTAGACCGCGAAACGGTTCAGTCTGCGCAGATCCGCACGGAACTCGGGGGAAAGGAGTCCCAGCAGAAAGGGCAGCGGCAACAGGATGCCCGACCACTCGTGGACCGTGACCATCAGGCGGCGCCGGCCGACGAGCTGGGCGAGCGGCCCGAGGTAGAGGCAGGCCGCGGTGGCCAGGCACAGCAGCATCAGCCACCCGGTGGCGCGGTGGACCATGCGTTCGGCGGTACTGAACCGACGGACCTTGCCGCCCCGCTCAGGCGGCTGCACCGTGCCTGTCCTCCCCGTCGAGCCAGCCGTCGACCGGATAGCCACGCTCCTCCCAGTACCCGGGTACCACCCGGGGGGTGACGGAGATGCCGGACAGCCACTTGGCCGACTTGTAGAAGTACATCGGCGCGACGTAGAGGCGGACCGGTCCACCGTGTTCGTGGGTGATCGGCTTGTCCTGCATCTTCAGCGCCACCATCACGTCCGAGCGGCGTGCCTGCTCCAGCGTGAGGCTCTCGCTGTAGGCGCCGTCGAAACAGGTGAACCGGATCGCCGCTCCCTTGGAGCGCACCCCGGCGTCATCCAGGAGGTCCGCGAGCTTCACGCCTTCGAAAGGCGTCTTGTCCACCCGCCAGCCGTCGGTGCACAGGACGTCGCGGACGACCCGGGTCTGGGGCAGAGCGCGCAGGTCGGACAGCGTGTATGTCTTCGGCCGGTCGACCAGGCCGTCGAGCGTCAGCTCGTAGTCGGTCTCGTTCTTGCGTGGCACCGAGGCGACGACGCTGTAGTAGCGGAACCCGCCGGGGTTGGGCAGCAGACCGGTGAGGCCGGTCGGGTCGAGCTGCGAGGCGGAGCCGAGAGCGCCCTCCCAGCCGCGCTGCAGATACGGCGCGGCGGCGAGCCCCACGGCACCCGCGCCAAGCATGCCGAGCAGCGCGCGCCGCCCGACCGGCGCGCCGTCCGTCTTCCGCTTCGGCCGTGGTGTCATTGCCATGTTCATACTCCTTCACCGCGCGAAGCGACCACGGCGCCCTCATCCACCGGGAAGGGCCACCGCAATGAGGCCGGAGACACATGCAGCGCGAGTGTCTCCGCGCCTGCCCATACTTCTCCCCAGATCGTCACCAGCTTGGATGGTGACGATGGTGACACGGCCCCCTTCCGACTGTCAAGAAGGTGATGAAGGGGACACATCGCCGATTTCACACACCATTGCATGAGCAGCGCACACGTGTGCGGCGAGCCGCACCGGGGCGAGCCGCACCGGTTGGGCCCGCGCCCGCGAGCCGGGGCCTGCACCTGCTAACCTGGATAAGGCCTGACCGCACACAGGAGGAAGAGCAGACATGGTGGGTGACGACGACATCTCGGGGTGATACCCGACCCGATGGCCGCCGGCCAGCGCCGAGACCGCTGCCGTAGTGGCCTCACTGTCGTCCCCTTTTGCCCATGTCCATCCAGGGCAGCGATCGTATTGCCCTCACGCATCCCGAGGTCACCTCCATGTCCGATGCCTCCATCGTCTGTTCGAACATCTCCTTCGCCTGGCCCGACGACACTCCGGTGTTCCACGACCTGTCCTTCAACGTGAACTCCGGCCGTACGGGCCTCGTCGCCCCCAATGGCTCCGGCAAGAGCACACTGCTCAAGCTGATCGCAGGCGAACTCAAGCCCGCCACCGGGTCGGTGTCCCTGGGCGGCACCCTGGGCTACCTGCCGCAGAGCCTTCCGCTGGCGCGCGACCTTACGGTCGCCGAGGTCCTCGGGATCGCCGCGGTGATCCAGGCCCTGGACGCGGTCGAGTCCGGGGACGTGGACGAGAAGCACTTCGCCACCATCGGCGACGACTGGGACATCGAGGAACGCACCCGCGCCCAGCTCGACCGCCTCGGCCTGACGGACCTCACCCTGGACCGGAGTCTGAACACGCTCAGCGGCGGTCAGGTCGTCTCGCTCGGTCTGGCGGCCCAGTTGCTGAAGCGGCCGGACGTGCTGCTGCTCGACGAGCCCACCAACAACCTCGACCTCGAAGCCCGTCACAAGCTCTACGACGTGCTGGAGGACTTCAACGGCTGTCTGCTGCTCGTCAGTCACGACCGTGCCCTGCTCGACCGCATGGACCGCATCGCCGAGCTCAGCAGTGGCGAACTTCGCCTGTACGGCGGCAACTTCACCGCGTACGAGGAGGCCGTACAGGCCGAGCAGGAAGTCGCCGAGAAGAACGTCCGCAACGCCGAGCAGGATCTCAAGCGGGAGAAGCGCGAGCTGCAGCAGGCCCGTGAGCGCGCCGACCGACGGGCGAGCAACGCCGCCAAGAACCTCAAGAACGCCGGTCTGCCCCGCATCTTCGCCGGCAACATGAAACGCGGCGCGCAGGAGTCCGCGGGCCGGGCGGGCCAGATGCACGCGTCCCGGGTCAGCGAGGCGAAGGCCCGGCTTGACGAGGCGGGGCGTGCGCTGCGCGACGAGCAGCGCATCACCCTGGACCTGCCCGACACCAACGTGCCCGCCGGGCGCAACCTGTTCATCGGCGAGGAGATGCAGGTCCGGCACGGCGACCGGGCCGTCTTCGCCGACCAGGGCGTCGAACTGTCCATCAGGGGTCCCGAGCGCATCGCGCTGACCGGGCCCAACGGGGCCGGCAAGACCACGCTGCTGCGCCTGGTCACCGGTGACCTCGACCTGGGGAGTGGGCAGATCAAGCGGGCGGAGGGGCGCATCGCCTACCTCTCGCAGCGGCTGGACGTGCTGGACGTGGACCTGACCGTCCTGGAGAACTTCACCGCGTTCGCCCCGGAGCGGCCCGAGGCCGAGCGGATGAACCTGCTCGCACGCTTCCTCTTCCGCGGCGCCCGCGCCCATCTCCCCGTCCGGGTGCTGTCCGGCGGTGAGCGGCTGCGCGCCACCCTGGCCTGCATCCTGTGTGCCGAACCGGCCCCGCAGCTGCTCCTCCTCGACGAGCCGACGAACAACCTCGACCTGGTCAGCGCGGGCCAGCTGGAGAGCGCCCTGAACTCCTACCAGGGCGCGTTCGTGGTGGTCAGCCACGACGAACGGTTCCTCACCGAGATCGGTGTGAACCGGTGGTTGCGCCTGGCCGACGGCGCGCTGAAGGAGACGGGGGCCCCCGAGGTGTGAGCCGACGGCGTGTCGACGTGACCCGCGTCCGAGGCATCGCGCCCGGCGGGCCCCTCCCGACCACGTTGGACGGTTTCCATGCCCCAGCCTGCCCTGATCGCCCACGACCTTGTCCGTAACCTGGGTGGCCGACGGGTGCTCGACGGCGTCTCCCTGACCGCCTCCCCCGGTCACCGCATCGGCCTGATCGGGGAGAACGGTGTCGGCAAGTCCACCTTGCTGCGCCTGCTCGCCGGGACGGACGAGCCCGACGCGGGCGGCGTCACGCGCCCGTCCGACCTGGGTTTCCTGCAACAGGAGATGTCGTTCGACGCCACGTCGACCATCGCCGTGGTTCTGGAAGAGGCATTGCGAGAGGCCCGAGAGGTCCTCGCTGACCTCGAACGGCTCACCGAGGAACTAGCCCGCACCGCGGAGGACGACCCCGGATACGCCGAGTTGCTCGACACGTACGGCAAGCGGCTGGAAGAGGCTCAGGACCGGGAGGCCTGGGACGCCGACCGGCACGCGGCCGTCGTACTGGAGGGCCTCGGGCTCGGCGCGTTCGCACACGACCGGACCCTCGGTTCCCTGTCCGGTGGGCAGCGCGGACGCCTCGCACTGGCCGCGCTGCTCGTCCGGCGGCCGTCGGCGCTGCTGCTCGACGAGCCGACCAACCACCTCGACGACGCCGCCACCGCGTTCGTCGAGGAACAGGTGCGAGGTCTTCCCGGTGTCGTGGTGCTTGCCAGCCACGACCGGGCTTTCCTCGACGCCGTCTGCACCGACCTGATCGACCTCGACCCGGCCGTGCACGGACCGGTCCGTTACGGCGGCAACTACAGCGCCTACCTGGCCGGGAAGCGTGCGGAGCGGGAGCGCTGGGAACGGCAGTACGCCGAGGAGCAGGAGGAGCTGGAGTCCCTGCGTCACTCGGCCGGTGTGACGGCGCACGTCCTCGCGCCGGACCGGGGGCGGCGCGACAACGAGAAGATGGGGTACGGCCACCGGGCCGGCCGGGTGCAGAGCCAGATCTCACGACGCGTACGCAACGCGGCCCGCCGGCTGGAGGAGTTGGAGCGCACCCAGGTCGGTGAGCCCCCGCGCCCGCTGCGGTTCGCCGGCGCGGTGCTCTCCGCGGAAGCGGTGTACAGCACCCGAGGCGCACAGGGCGCGGCGGGCTCGCAGGACCGGGATGCCCACCTGGTGTCCCTGCACGGCGTACGGGTGCCGGGTCGGCTCGCCGTGGACGGTGTGGAGGTGTCGCCGGCCGATCGCCTGCTGGTCACAGGGAGGAACGGGGCCGGGAAGTCGACCCTCCTGGCCGTGCTCGCCGGACGGCTCACGGCCGAGGGCGAGATCCGCAGGCGGCCCGGGCTGACGGTGGGGCTGCTCGCCCAGGACACGGTGTTCGACCGCCCGGAACACACGGTGCGGGACGTCTACGAACTGTCGCTGGGTGCCGAGCGCGCGGAAGCGGTCCCGTTGGACTCGCTGGGTCTCATGCATGAGGCGGACCTGCTGAAACCGGTGGGTCATCTCTCCGTCGGCCAGCGCCGTCGGCTGGCGCTGGCCCTCCTGGTGGCACGCCCGCCGCACCTGCTGCTGCTCGACGAGCCCACCAACCACCTGTCCCCGCGCCTGTGCGACGAACTGGAGGAGGCCCTGGGATCCGGTCCCGGCGCGATCGTGGTAGCGAGTCACGACCGCTGGCTGCGTAAGCACTGGCAGGGCCGGGAAATGCGACTGGACCCGGACGGGACGCGGCATTCCGTCACCGGCGCGACGGCCCGCCCCTGACCTGCGCGTACGCGGGCCCCGACAGCGACAGAGAGGACAGCCTCCCCAAGAGGGCACCACCTCGGCCAGTGATGGTTCTTGCGGCCCACCACAATCACCTGTCAAAATGGTGACGTGGACTTTAATCATGTCTTCGTCTGCGGCAACCCCGCCCTCGACTTCGCCGCCACCCTGCGTGCCCGGCGCTCGAAACGCTTCGAGATGTTCGTGACCCCTGACCGGCTGGACGCCTGGTACCTGGAGTCCGGCATCATCGACACGATCCTCCCCGGTGAGGAGGCCGACATTCAGCAGGCCACGATCGTACGAGAGGCCATATACGAGCTGGTCACAGCCCGACGCCTCGGGGAAAAGTTCGACGAGAGGGCGCTCGACGTGCTCAACGACGCCGCACGCAAGGCTCCCGCGACGCCACAGCTCACCCCGTCGGGTCGCCGGACCGAGGCGACACCGGAGCAGGCTCAGTCCACCGTCGCCCGGCACGCCGTCGAGCTCCTCAGCGGGCCGGACATGCCCCTGATGAAGGAGTGCGGCAACCCCGAGTGCACCCGCGTCTACATCGACCTGTCCCGCGGCAAGCGGCGGCAGTGGTGCGACATGGACTCGTGCGGCAACAAGATCAAGGCGGCCGCCTACCGTGCCCGCAAGAGGACCGCGCCCACCCAGGCCACTCACTGAGTTGCGCTCCAGGAAGCCAAGGATCCGGTGCGGCGGCGAGGACCTCGTCGAAGAGGGCGGTCGCCATCGTCGAGGAGACGGATGGCGGACATCGGCAGAACCGCTCTCTGTCTGTGTTCAGGCCGCCGCGTCCCACGAGGACCGGTACACGTTCTCGGGGTCCTCGGCGGCTATGGCGGAGAAGTCCTCGAAATCCATGTTGGCCATCCAAAGGTTCGCGTGGATGTCCTGCCGCCCCGCGGATCGGTGCGGAACTCCCGGCCGAACTCGACCAGGGCCTCCCACTCGGCGTCGTCCTCCAGGTCCTCCCGCACGAAGGTGGTCACCGCGAGTAGCGCCTGACGGGGCGAGGTCATGGTCGTACCGTCCGCCAGAAAGACGCGGCCCCGTGGCCCGCATAGGCTGGAAACATGGGATTCCACAGGGGGGGCGGACCACGACTCAGGTGTCCACATGTATCTATCCACGGCAGCAACCTGCTCTGTTACCGTAGCCCCTCCTCCATTTTCCCTCCTTCACCGGAAGGCAGGCCATGTCGCCGCACCCGCCCGCCGGTCCGCCACACACACGTTCGCTCTCGTCACCGTGGACGACGCCGGTTCGGGCGTGCCTGCCGAGGACTTCATGCTCACCGCCGCCACGTCCACCGGACCCGACGGCGTGTACGCGGAGCTGTCGGCCGAAGGACCGAGTGACGGAACGGCACCGGCACGATCCACGCCGTCTGACCGACGCCGTGGGCGCGGGTGTGACCGTTCCGGCGGCGAGACACCCACTGTCACCGATCGGAGACCGCCCGATGACGCCTCCCACCCGTCGCCCGATGCGATACGACGCGGAGGTGAACCGCGCACGCATCATCGCGGTCGCACGCCATGCCCTCGCTCAGGACCCAAACCTGACGCTCAAGCCCATTGCCGAACTGGCCGGGGTCGGCCCGGGCACGGTGTACCGGCACTTTCCCAGCCGCGAACACCTGCTGCTGACCCTGTACACGGGTGAGGTCGAAGCACTGCTCGACACCGCCTCCCTGCTCGTCCGGCACGAACCCCGGGAGGCACTGCGCCGGTGGCTCGAACAGCTCGCCGCCCACGGGCGGACCGGGAGCGCCGCCTCCCAGGCGGTGCGAGCCGCCCTCCAGTCGCACGGCCCGCACTCCGCGCGGGTCCGCGGGGCCCTGGACGAGCTCCTGGCCGCGTGCAGGAAGGCGGAGCAGTTGCGTACCGACGTCACGTCCGGCGAGGTTCTCGTGCTCATGTCGTACGTCTGGAACACCTGCGGCGAGCCCGTCGGCGACCGTGTCCTGAACATCGTCATGGACGGTCTGTGCAGGGACCCCCGCCTGTGAGAAGGGCGGACCGACCCAGCGGTATCACTTTTTACGGATCACCGATCGAACGAGCGATATGGTGATATGTGAACCGAGCCGTCGAAGGACCCTCGCCGGTCCTCCGTCATCCCGCAGACGGACGGGCGCACCGCAGGACTTCACGCTCCCCGGCGGGCCATCGTTTCACGGGCGGTGCGCGTCACCGGGCGCCGCCGTTTTGGTCCGTCGGCGCGCCGTCAGCCCGCGCGGACGCCGGTGAGGAAGCGGCCGGCCAGGTCGACGGCCTCGCCGACCGTGACGGACTGCTGTCCGAAGTCCACGAACAGCTCGTGCACACCGGCTTCGGCGGCGGCCCGCGCATAGTCGATGTACTGGTCCAGAGTGCCCCGACGCGGTACGTCCTCGGCGTCGGCCACGGTGTCGGCCAGCTCGACATTGACGCGCAGCGCGATACGAAGTGCGGAGGGGTCGCGCTTGGCCGCCTCTGCCTCCCTGACGACGGTGGACCACATGTCCATGAGATACGGCAGCGGCATGGCCACGGGCAGCCAGCCGTCGAGCCGCCGTCCGATACGACGTAGTCCCCGTGGCCCGAACGCCGCCAGCAGCACGGGGGGCCCGGGCCGCTGGTGCGGCTTGAGCCCCACCTTGGTCTCCGGGACGGTGAACAAGGGCCCCCGGTGGGCATAGACGTCATCGGCCCCCCAGTAACCCTCCAGGATGTCGAGCGTCTCCTCCAGTCGCGCGCCCCTGCCCTCCCAGGGCACGCCGACCCCGGCGTACTCCTCGGGCATCCAGCCGAAGCCGAGACCGACGTCGAGACGTCCCCTGGAGAGGAGGTCGAGGGTGGTCAGCGACCTGGCGAGCATGAGCGGCGGCTGCCACAGGCCGTTGAGCGTGCTGGTTCCCAGGCGGACCCTGCTGGTGTGCGCCGCTGCGAACGACAGCGCCGCCAGAGGGTCCAAGTGGTTCTCGTAGACCCGCGGCATCACGCCGTCGCCGCTCGGGTAGGGCACGCTCGGGGTGACCGGGGCCAGTACGCGGTCCCCGCTCCAGAGGGAGTCGTATCCCATCTCCTCGGCGGTGCGGCTGACCTTGCTTATGCCTTCCGGGCCCGCGTCCGGACCGAAGGTCGGAAGGGCCATACCTAGTCGCATGTGTGTACTTCCTGTGCGGGACGGCTCATGAGCCCGCGCATGCCGTGAGCTCACCCACCGGATCGATGGTCCCCACAACTATAGGTATCTCCGGGTCACCCCGGCCGGTGACCCCGTACCCGGGCGACGGCCCCTGCCGACACGTGCCACGGCGAGCGTCAGCAGGCCTCCGCGCCGATCGCCGCGCGACTCGAGTACTGCCGACGCCGCTCAGTTCCCGGCGGACAGGGGCACACCCAGCAACGCCTCCAGCTCGCCGATCGTCTTCGCCGGTTCCTCCGCGTGGACGACGGCGAATCCCAGCTCCGCCGCGGCCGGCAGGTGGTGTGCGGTGTCGTCGACGAACACGCACTCCTGCGCGGACAGGCCGAGTTTCTTGAGCACCAGCCGGAAGATCTCCGGGTCGGGCTTGCGCATTCCGACCTCTTCGGAGAGGACGACGGCGTCGTAGTGCCGGTCCACCTCGTGCCCCTCGTAGAGGTTCCACGGGTGCGGACCGACCGAGTTGGAGAGGATGCCGACCCTGACACCGGCCCGTCGGGCCGCCGCCGCAGCGGTGATCATGGACGCCTCGGGGCGCAGGTCCGCGAAGATGCGGCCCATGAGGTTGTCGGACGGGATGCCGAGGCTGTGACCTGCCACCGTGTTCCACTCCGTCTGGGTGAGTTCGCCACGCTCCAGCTCCTGGGTGAGCCGGATGCCCTCGGGGTCCAGATAGAGACCGGTGAGCAGGGTCCCCGTGGCGAGTCCCTCGCGTTGTTCGAAAGCGAGTGCGGCGGTGACCAGTGGGGTGGTGAGGACGCCCCCGAAGTCGAGGACGAGGCCCTTGCGGTGAGTCATGTTCCACACCTTAAGTCCGACTCCGCCCCCGGCGGCCCCACGGGTGGGTGTGACTCGTCAACGTAGCGACAGGTGTCTCGTTCGCACATACGTTTCGCACGTCACCAGCTTGACGGGTGACGGTGGATGCTGCCAAGATGACGTCACCGCCTCAACAGGTGATGCAGGACGGGGGGTGTGTTCCCCCGGCCCGCTTCCCGCGCCGGGCACACCCGCCGAACCACCCACACAGGGAGAGAACCGCCATGGCAGTCACCTACACCGCAGTCGTCAACGTCGACGGAGAGGGCCGCAACGGCGGCCGCGTCCACTCCAGCGACGGCCTGCTCGAGACCAGCCTCTCCGTGCCCAAGGAACTCGGCGGAGCCGGCACCTCCACCAACCCCGAACAGCTCCTCGCCGCGGGCTGGGCCGCCTGCTTCCTCGGCGCCCTCCGCCGCGCCGCCACCCTCCGCAAGGTCAAGCTCACCAGCACCACCATCGTCGCCGAGATAACCCTCACCCACGGCGACGACGGCGAATTCAGCCTCTCCGCCACCCTCAGCCCCGCCCTCGGCGGCGTCGACCAGAACACCGCCACCGAACTCGCCCACGCCGCCCACCAGATCTGCCCCTACTCCAAGGCCACCCGCGGCAACATCCCCGTCACCATCAACGCCACCGCCGCCTGAACAGGTGCCGGCCGACGCCCCTGTGACAGGCCTCACGTGAACTTCGCCCTCCGGACAGGACGTTCACACAGCGAGTGCGGGAAGGGTGTCGGCCGACGCGGCCCGGACGCCTGCCACCGCGCGGACAGGGACAGAACCGCTGATATCTTCCGCGCGCGGACGCGGCACACGGCTCGTGCCCGTCCGCACCGCAAGACCCGGAAGAAGCTGATGCACGATGGACGACGGCGCGACCGTGTGGCTCCCGTATCGCAGGGAGCAGATCGCCGGTCTGCCTGAGGGGCCCTCCTACCACTACTGGGACGGTGCCGGCCCGCTTCCCGGCGACCCGGGCGAGGTCACGCTTCTCGTCGGCCCCCCGGTGCCCGGCGCGGAGCGCGTCCTGAGCCGGGTGCTGCCCCGGATGGGCCGGCTGCGGGTCCTGCAGCTCCTCAGCTCCGGATACGACCACATGGTGCCCCTGCTGGACACGATGCCCGCCGGAACACGGCTGGCTACGGCGCGCGGTGTGCACCGCGAGGCCACCGCCGAGCTGGCCGTCACCCTGCTGCTGAACCTGTCACGCGGGATCGACCGGTTCCTGACCCGGCAGGCCGAGGCGCGCTGGCGGCCCGAAGTCCGGTCCACCCTGTACGGCAAGCGCGTCCTGGTGGTCGGCTACGGCGCCGTGGGCTCGGCCGTCGCCGCCCGGCTCGGCGTCTTCGGCTGCGAGGTCGTCCTGGTGGCCCGTACCGGCCGCCCCACCCCGGCGGGCCATGTGCACGGGGCGGCGGAGCTGCGCGTGCTGCTGCCGACGGCAGACGCGGTAGTGCTCTGCGCACCGCTCACGGAGCGGACGCGTGGCATGTTCGGTGCGGGCGCCTTGGCCCTGCTGAAGGACGGCGCCCTGCTCGTGAACGTGGCCCGCGGCGAACTGCTGGACACCCCTGCCGTAGTCCGCGAGGTGCGCGCCGGCCGGCTGCGGGTCGCGCTCGACGTGACGGACCCGGAGCCGCTGCCCGGCGACCACCCGCTCTGGCGCCTCCCGGGCGCGCTGGTCACTCCGCACGTGGGTGCTTTCACCGACGCCTTCCCGGTGATGACCGCAAACTTCCTGCGACGCCAGTTGCACCGGTTCGCGCGCGGCGAGGAACTGGACAACATCGTCGTGACGACGACAGGACACGAGGCTGATGAGCGAGCTGCCTGAGAACACGACGACCACCACCACGCACGGCGACTACCCGAGAGTGGTCGGGCCGGAGACCAGCCTGTCGCGGGTGCTCGACTTCTTCGAACTCGACGGGTACGCCGACCCGTCGGCGGCCTGGACGGCCTTCACGCGTGCGTGGAACTGGGCCGCGTCGCTGCCCGCGGCCGTTCCCGCCGAGGCCCCGGGTGCCCCTCCCGTCGTCCGGCACGTCCAGGACGGTTTCGCGTTGTCCGGGCAGTGGCACCTACCGCCGGGTGCCGGCCCCGGGTCATGGCTGGCCCTGCCGCTCACCGGAGCCCGGCGGGACTCGGAGTACGGGGCGGGCGACGCCCCTGACCTCTTCGCGGTCACGTCGGCCATGTTGCCCCGAGCGCTGCGCGGCCGGCGTGCCGTGGGGAACGCGGAGGGGGCCGGCCCCACCTTCCGGCTGGACGGTGTGCGGGTGCCGACCGGCTTCGCCACGTACTCGACGGGGACACCGCTCAGGACGGACGACGCGGCCTTCGTCTGGACGGCGGTCACGGGTCTGGCCTTCGGGGCGGCCCGGCGTCTGACCGACGCGCTGGCCGGCCTCGCTTCCAGCGCCGCGGTCTCCGCCTCAGCGCGTACGCGGGGCGGGCCGCCCGCTGCCGCGGCGGCCGGCCTGGCAGCCATGCTGCGGGACGAGCGGCTGAGCCTGGAAGCGAGGGTGCACGGCGCACCATTCGCGGGCCGGGCAGACGGGACGGGGAGCGCCGAGGTCCTGTCCGCCCAGGCCCGACGGGCCTCCCGCCTGATCCACCACGTCGTCGCGGCGGCGTACGAGCACGCTCTGCCCCTCCCGGTGGGCGGGGGCCGGGACCCTCTGGTTCATCTGGTCGAGCAGAGTTCGCCGATACTGCACTACATGCGCTTCGCGGTGGACCTTCTGCCGCCCGGCGGCCAGAGATCCCCAGCGGAAGGCTGAAATCGGTGACGTCCGTCGTGTATCAGGGCGAACTCGGATCGAACTCGGCGACAGCGGCCCGTGCCCTGTTCCCGGATGGCCGTGAGCTGCCCTGCACGGGCTCCGAGCAGGTTCTGGACGCCGTGCCCTCGACAACGCCGACGTCGCGGTGATCCCCGTGGACAACTCCGCGGCCGGCCGCGTCGCGGACGTGCACCCCATCTGCTGCCGGAGTCGGGACTGTTCATCGTCGCCGAGTACTTCCTCGCCATCCGTTTCGACCTGATGGGCGTCCCCGGCACGTCCCTGGAGCAGGTGGAGTGCGTACGCAGCCACGTGCACGCGCTGGGGCAGTGCCGGAAGCTGCTGCGGGAGGGCGGCTGGCGCACCCTGGTCAGCGACGACACCGCGGGGGCGGCGCGTGAGGTGGCGCTCACCGGCCATGAGCATCGTGACCAGGATGTGCCGGTGGGAGGAGTCCCCGCTGCCGCCGCCGGGGCGGCGGGAACCCTTCTTCCAGCGCGGCGCGCACCGCCTCGGTGATCAGCTCCAGACGGGTCAGGTCGCGCACCGCGGCCAAGACGTGGGTGGAGTCGGTGCGCTGCGTGGTGCGCTCGCGCACCAGTCCGGCCTCCTTGAGCCGGGCCAGTGCCAGTCGAGGAGGCGATCGGCGCGGTCGCCCTCGGTGAGACGGTCACGGAAGTCGGCCAGCACACTGTGGCGGAAGCCGGGGCCCGTCCAGCCGGTCTCGCACCCATATCGCTGTCGTACCGTCCGGGTTGCTCGCACGCGCGATCTGCACGGTCAGAGACGGGACCTGCTCACCGGAACGGGGACAGAGCGACAACGGACACCTCTACGACTTCATCGGGACTCGTAACAGCCCCGAGCATGCCCGCTGGTCATGCTGCCAGACCGTGAAACTCCAAGATCACCGACAGAGTCGAGCTCAGGCGGCGGTGGCGTTGATGGTGACGGGGATGTTGCCGCGGGTGGCCTTGGAGTAGGGGCAGATCTGGTGGGCGGCGTGGGCGAGTTCGGTGGCGGTGTTCTGGTCGACGCCGCCGAGGGCGGGGCTGAGGGTGGCGGAGAGGCTGAATTCGCCGTCGTCGCCGTGGGTGAGGGTTATCTCGGCGACGATGGTGGTGCTGGTGAGCTTGACCTTGCGGAGGGTGGCGGCGCGGCGGAGGGCGCCGAGGAAGCAGGCGGCCCAGCCCGCGGCGAGGAGCTGTTCGGGGTTGGTGGAGGTGCCGGCTCCGCCGAGTTCCTTGGGCACGGAGAGGCTGGTCTCGAGCAGGCCGTCGCTGGAGTGGACGCGGCCGCCGTTGCGGCCCTCTCCGTCGACGTTGACGACTGCGGTGTAGGTGACTGACATGGCGGTCCTCTCCCTGTGTGGGTGGTTCGGCGGGTGTGCCCGGCGCGGGAAGCGGGCCGGGGGAACACACCCCCCGTCCTGCATCACCTGCTGAGGCGGTGACGTCATCATGGCGGCATCCATCGTCACCCGTCAAGCCGGTGATGCAGAGGGAACCTAAAATACGTGTCCCAGGGCGCCGCACCGCGCAAACATACACATGCGAGCGGTCGCACGATTACAGACGAAACACCTTTTCTTCCGGCAGGACATTCCGCCGTACCGGGCAACATATGTGTGAGCGAAGCCTGCCGGAAGCGCTGTCAGGCCGCCCACAGCCCGACCGAGTAGGCCGCCCACCGGCCCTCGTGTCGCGCCACGCGCACGGGTCGGGCGAAGCATTCCGAGAGCCACGACCCAGTCAGCACCCCGTCCGCCGGTCCGCCGGCGAGGACACGGCCCTCACGCAGCAGCAGGACTTGGTCCACCGCCGGGGACAGTTCCTCCAGGTGGTGGGTCACGTCACGGTGGCCAGCTCCGGGCGGCGCAGGGCCATGCGGTGCATCGTCTCCACGAGGTCCTCGCGGGAGGGGAGGTCCAGCGCGTTGAACGGCTCGTCCAGCAGCAGCAGCGCGGGCTCGGCCATCAGCGCCCTGGCGATCAGGACGCGAGCCCGCTGACCGCCGGAACAGACCCGGTAGGGCCGGTCGGCCAGGTCCTTGACATCGAACTCGGCGAGCAGGGTACGGGCGCGTTCGCGCACCTCGTCGTCGTAGGAACGCCACAGGGGTTGCACCGTGCCGCTGTGCCCGGTGAGCACGACGGTGTACGCGTCGGCGTCCGGAGGCACGTGCTGGGCGGTGCTCACATGGCCGATGCGGGCGCGCAGTTCGCGCACGTCCAGCCGGCCGAGCCGGCAGCCGAGCACCTCGACGCTGCCTGACGTGGGGTGCAGCGTGGCGCCGAGCAGTTTCAGCAGGGTCGTCTTCCCCGCACCGTTGGCGCCGAGCAGCGCCCAGTGTTCTCCCGCCCGCACCGTCCAGTCGATCTCCGAGCCGGTACTCCGCCATGGGCTCGGTCGACAGCTCGGTCATGTCCGGTTTCTCTCCGCAGCAAGACACCCGCGCACCATAGATACATTAAGGCACTCGTTTGTCCGGGTGGTCCGTTACGTGGGAGGGCGGCATGCGGTGCCGTCGGTGTGTGAACCCGGATGGTGCCCGATTCCGTTTCCGTGGCAAAGGACCGATGAAAGGCTACGGACATGCTCGCCTACGAGATCCTGGGCAACGGCCCCGGACTGGTGCTCCTGCACGGCACTAGCAGCACGGGGGTGGGGAGCTGGGGGACGCTCCTCGACGCGCTGGCGGCCGATAACACCGTGGTCATGCCCGACCTTCCGGGGTCGGGGAAGAGCCCGCTGCCGGACGGTCCGCTGGACATCGACACGGTCGCCGACCAGGTGCTGGACGCGGCCCGGGACGCCGGGCTGGACGAGTTCGTGGTGGCCGGCGCCTCCCTCGGTGCGGCCCTCGCCGTCCGGGTGGCCGCCCGTCATCCGGGGCCCGTGCGCGGTCTGGCCACCGTCGTCGGTTTCGCACGGCCCCGCGCCACGATGCGGCTCAACCTCGAGATGTGGGCGTCGCTGTACGCCCGCGGCGACGAGAACCTGGGCGCGTACCTGACCGCTCTGTCCTTCTCCGAGAACTACCTGGCGTCGCTGCCGACGGAGGCCGTCCAGCAGGTCGTCGCCCAGTTCGGCGGGCACTCCGCTCCCGGTACCGCGGAACAGATCGCCCTGACGCTCGGTATCGACGTGCGCGAGGACCTGGCCAGGATCGCGGTGCCCACCCTGGTCGTGGCGTCCAGGGACGACCGGTTCGTGGCCCCCGAGCACTCCGTGGAACTGTCGGACGGCATCGACGGCGCACGGCTGGAGACGGTCCCAGGCGGTCACGCCGCGGTCTTCGAGAACCCTGGACCGACCCGGGACGCACTGCTGGACCACCTCGGGGACCTTCACCGCTGACGCAGTCCAGGGCGGTGAGGTCCACCGCGTCGACGAGCGCCTGCCTGCCCTTGGCGTTGAGGTGCAGGTGGTCGCCGTTGTCGAAGAACGGCAGGACACGCTCGGGGTCGCTGCGCAGGACGTGGTCGAAGTCGGTCACGGCGTCGAACTCCCCGCTGTTTCTGACGAAGTCGTTGGCATCCCGCCGGACGGCTTCGGCCGCCGGGTCCCACTCCGACCAACCCTTGAACGACCCCACCGTGGCACCGACCCGCACTTTCCCGCGGCGTGCGCGCTCCGGACGATCTCCCGGTATTCGGCGGTCATGTCGGAGGCGGTGACGCCGGTGCGGGCCTTGATGTCGTTGACGCCCTCGAAGAGGAACGCGGTCCGCAGGCCCGGCTGGGACAGGACGTCCCGGTCGAGCCTGCCCAGGGCACTCTGGCCGGCGCCGTCGGCGAGCACCTTGTTGCCGGAGGTGCCCGCGGTCGCCACGCCCTTGACGTCCGTGAACGCCTACTGGAGGCGGCGCACGAGTTCCGGCAAGTCCCTTGCGTGGTGCGGAGGGCTGGGCCCGGCGTCGGGTGGAGGGGCCGCGGGACGAACCGACCGCACTGAACGAGCGGCTCGCTGCCGCTGAGGCGGAGCTGACCCTCCGTGAACCGCCGCTGACCGTCCCGGCGCTCGAACCGGTCGTTGTAGCGCCCTGCGGCCACGGGCTGCAACGGAAAGTCGGGCACGGCCTTGAAACCGTGACGTAGGAGCGCGCGGTGGCGGTGCCCACCTCCTCGTCAACCTCGACGGCGGTGCTGGTCGTGACGTAGTGGGTGCGCGGCGTACCGTCCTCGTAGAGGATCACGCTGTCCCGGAGCATCTTCTCCACACCCCCGTCCC
Source organism: Streptomyces sp. NPDC057428 (assembly GCF_042803195.1). Classification (NCBI taxonomy): domain Bacteria; kingdom Bacillati; phylum Actinomycetota; class Actinomycetes; order Kitasatosporales; family Streptomycetaceae; genus Streptomyces; species Streptomyces sp. NPDC057428. The sequence continues at coordinate 43,686 of NZ_JBHVCT010000031.1, read as the reverse complement.
GGCCCTGGACCGGTACGCCGCTGCCGATGAAGACTGCCCACGGCCGACACGAAGGCGAAATATGTGTGACCGCATGTCTTCGGATCTCCTCGGGGAACATACAAGCAGCGCCGAGACGTTTGGTCACACACATGAGGCGGGCCGTGTCCCATCGACGGACCCCAGCCTGTGCGCACCGCCACTTCATCACGACTGACAGGTGACATCATGTGTCCGGGCCAGCGCTCCGCCCCCGCACTCGACGAGGGCAGCGTGCATGTCGTCGCGACCGGCGAGACGACACACCTCCGCCGTGGCCGCCCGGAGGACCTCGACCGGGTCAACGCCATGCACCTGCGGTGCACCGCGGCGTCCCGGTACCACCGCTATCAGGCACCGCGGCACAGGCTCGGGCACGCGGAGTGGGCGCGTCTGACGGACCCCGCCCTGGGCGCGACCTGGCTCATGAGCCTCCACGACGACCCGGACGGCGTCATCGCCGTCTCCCATCTGATGCGCACCGAAACGGAGGGCGTGTCCGAGCTGGGCCTGCTGGTCGAGGACGGATGGCAGTACCGCGGCGTCGGCACCCTGCTCACCCACTGCGCCGCCAACGAGGCGGCACGGAACGGCAGCCACACGATCACAGTGATGACCGACGCGGGCAACACACCCATGCTCGCCATCGCCCTGCGCTTCGGCGCCGCCCTGCCCCGGGCGGTGTCCGGCACGGTGGACCTGGCCATCGAGGTCCCGAGGCTCGAAGGCCGTCGGGGATGAGGCCGACCCGGCCCGCAGCTCAGGGGCGCAACGCCTGGAGCGTCAGCTCGCCGTACCGGCGCCACAGCGCGGGGTCCCGCTCGGCGATCCTGATCAGCTGGACCGCCACGCCACACAGCACCACCCGCAGATCGAGGACCGTGGCGTCGGCGCGGACCGTACCGGCGGACTTGGCCGCCTCCATCAGATCCGACAACTGGGCCAGCAGTCCGGAGACGCTCCTGAAGCCCGCGTCCGCCAGCACCTCCGACAGCAGCCGGTCGTCGGCGAGGCCCTCGAAGAGACAGAGCACATAGTCACCGAAGACCCTGCCGGGGTCACCCTGGGCCAGCGCGGGAGCGGTCAGCCGCCGCAGGTGGGCCAGTCGGCTGTCCACGGCCGCCGCCACAAGGTCTTCCTTGGCGGGGTAGCTGCGGTAGACGGTGGCCTTGCCCACCCCCGCCCGTTCGGCGATCTGCGGCACGGTGGCCTGGAGCCCCGCCTCCTGGAAGACGTCCAGCGCCGCCGCGAAGACGCGCTCGTGGTTGCGACGGGCGTCGGCCCGTCGCGGGGGCGCGGCGGACTCGACGGGACTGGGGCTGGTCTCCACGGATTTCACCCATCCATTGTGCCTGCATGCCCCTTCCCAGCCACCACCCCGGTGCGTGAACCTTCCACCCACCCGGATCCGTGTATCGGGAGTAGATAAGTGGACTAACGAGTCCGATTAGGCCTTGCTGGAGCAGTGATGAATCGGTTGGAACCACTGAAGAACACCCCGCCCACCGCCGACTCGACCCGTCCGCTCGTCGAAGCCGCCCGTGCCCTCTCTCCCCTCCTGCACCGCGAAGCCGACGCCGCCGAGCGGGAGAGCCGGCTCACCCCCGCGACCGCACGGGCGCTGCTGGCATCCGGTATGTTCCGGCTCGGTACCCCCAGACATCTGGGCGGACACGAACTCCCGATCACCGCCTGCATGGACGTCCTGGCCGAGCTGGGCCTCGCATGCCCGTCCAGCGCCTGGGTCGTCATGCTCTCCTACGGCGCGCAGCAGATCGCCGCGTCCTTCGGGGACAAGGCCCGCTTCGAGCTCTGGGGCAACAGCCCGGACGTGCCGATGTGTGGTGCGTTCAGCTCCGCGGAGTCCTCCGCGGAGCCCGTCGAGGGCGGGATCCTGGTTTCGGGCCGGTGGTCCTGGGCGTCCGGCTGCCACCACGCCGAATGGGGTGTGCTCGGTGTCCCGCTGGCCTGCCCGGACGGAGAAGGGTCCGTTCCCGGGCTCGCACTCGTGCGGACGAGCGATCTGGCCATCGAGAAGACATGGGACATGGCGGGCATGCGCGGCACGGGCAGCGACACGTTCGTCGCCGATGGCGTCTTCATCCCCCACCACAGGGCGCGGAACTTGGCCGACGTGGCGGCGAGTGTCGAGCAAGGCCGCGAACCGCTGTACCGCGTCCCGCCGGGGTCCGTGACGCTGACGTCCATGGCGCCGCTGCTCGGGGCAGCCCGCGCCGTCCTCCAGCTGACTCTGGAGACCGTCGAGGGCGGCAAGCCGATGGGTATGTCCCTGCACGCCCGCCTGGCCGACTCCCCCAGCGTCCAGGCGTCTCTCGCCGAGGCGGCCACGCTGATCGACTCAGCCTCCCTGCACCTCATGCGCTCCGCCGAGGCGGTCGACGCGGCGGCGGCCTCCTCGGCCGCTCCCACCCTTCTGGAGCGGGCGCGCGTGCGCATGGACGTGGGCCACGCCTCCACATGTCTGCGCCAGGCGGTACAACTGCTGCTCACCGTGAACGGGGCAAGCGGCTTCTCCCGGGCGAAGGTCATCCAGCGCCACTGGCGCGACCTGAAGACGGGGGCCCGTCACCCCACGCTGAATCCGGGCCTCGCCCGGGAGATGTACGGCCGCGCCCTGGTGGGTGACGAACGGCCCGTCAGCCCTCTGGTCTGACGCGGCTCCCGACCCGCCGACCGCCCCGGGAATCAACGTGCTGGCCGAGGAGCAGCAGCACCTCGCCGCCGCCTTCGCCCGGTCGGGCGGCAACAAGTTCCGCGGCATCCACTGGTCGCCGGGCCACGACGGAGCGCCGCTGCTGGAGGGCGCCTGCGCCTGGATCTCCTGCGACCTGGTCCACGAGTAAGGCGGCGGAAGCACCCCTCACACGCGTGCCCGTACGCCGCGGGCACCGTTCAGTGTTCCGTAGGCACCGCGTTGATGCCGTGGGCGTCCAGCCAGGCCAGGACGTAGTCCGCGACCGCACGCCAGCCGCTGTCGACGACCATGGAGTGGCCACGGTCCGCGAACTGCTTGAGATCGCTCATGGCCGGGGAGTCGCCGTACAGCTTGTACACCGCGCGGGTCACCGAGTCGGGCACCATCCGGTCCTCCTGGCCGGACACCAGCAGAAGCGGCCCGCGCGCCGCGTTGCCGGTGTCCGCGGAGGCCCGGGGGTGCCGGGCGCCGCCGCCGCAGCCGAGGTCGGTGAACAGGCGGCGCGAGGCGGGCACCACGTAGCGCTCGAAGAGCCGGCTGGACTCCTCCTGTCCGACCGCGTTGGCGAAGACGTGCCGGAACTGCTCGCGCGGCAGGGACACCGTCCGTCCGTGGCCGCTCGCCGGATCCCCGGAGCCCGGGGTCCACAGGCGCGCGGGTGAGGCCGCTAAAGGGACGCCGTTGATCGGAGCCGGCGCGATGGCGACGGCAGCCCGGCCGAGATTCGCACCGACGAGATGCTGCGCGATGAGACCGCCGACCGCGTGCCCGACGAGCACCGGCGAGTGGTGGAACGACCGCACGATCCGCCCGTAATGGTGCGTGAGGGCGTCCAGGCCGATCTCCCCGAGCGCCCCGGGCTCCTCGGCCGTCTCCCGTACCGTCGCCGACTCCCCGGGCCATCCCGGAGCGAACGTGGAGAAGCCCCGGCTGGTGAAATGCTCGGCCCACGGCTCCCACGACAGCGCGTGCAGCCACGCGCCATGGATGAAAACGACGGGAGTACGGTTCACGGCTGAGCCCTCCGAGCGTGGATGAGCACCCGGCACTGGCAAGCGGGCGACCACTCAAGGGTGGTCCAGATCCGGCCCGCCCGAAACAGTCGAATGACTCAATGTTCCGGGCGGCCCGCGTCCGCTCCCCGGAGCCGCCCCGGTCGGCCGGTGTTCACGTGCCGACGATGGCAGGGGCCGCTTCTCACCGTCAACTGACTGATGCGCTCTGCCACCCGCCGGAAGAGAGTGTGTGACGCCCGCCCCACCACACCACACAGGGAAGGAAACCCCGTCAATGAGCGGTAACCGACCCGGTGTACGGGCCCATAGAGCGGCACCCCGGGAACTTCCCGTGCTGTCGTTGGGCATCCACCGAATGCTGGACGCGTTCGCCCGGCACACCGTGCAGGCCGAGTTCCGGTTCGACACGGGGGCTCCCCTGGTGGTGTCCGTGACGTTCCTCGTCGAAGGCACTCCGCGCAGCACCTGGCTCATCGGCCGCGACCTGCTCTACCAGGGGCTGTTCTGGATAAGCGGCCTCGGTGACGTCCAGGTGTGGCCCGCGCACCTGGACGAGCGGACCACGGCATGGCTGCGGCTTGACTCCCACGACCTGACGGCACTCTTCGAGATGCCCGCCCCTCCTCTGGCTGAATGGCTCGGTCACTCCTACGAACTGGTGCCCGCCGGGACGGAGATGGAAGGACTGGACTGGGACGAGCCGTAGCGGCTCTGCTCCGGACTCTCGAGACGCCGTCCGGCTGATCAGGAGCGGTCAGGCTGGCGGCCGGACACACACAACGACGGTTCACTGAACGACGAAGGGTTTCATTCACATGATCAACAGGCGTACGTTCAGCAAGGCGGTCGGTCTGGGCACAGGCGCGGCGGCGATCTCGCTGACCGGCCTTCAGGCGTCCCAGGCCTCCGCGGCGTCCCGGGCCCGATCGGGTGGCGGGCATCCGGTACCGACCGTGCCTGCGATCACCCCGGGCACCCACACCTCCTTCTCCCGGATCAAGCACGTACACGCCGGTGTCCTCGACGTCGCATACGCCGAGGCGGGCCCCGCCCACGGCCCCGTCGTCATCTGCCTGCACGGCTGGCCCTACGACATCCACAGCTTCGTCGACGTGGCTCCCCTCCTCGCCGACCAGGGCTACCGCGTCATCGTCCCCTACCTCCGCGGCCACGGCCCCACCCGCTTCCTGTCCGCGCGCACCTTCCGCAACGCCCAGCAGTCCGCCATCGCGCTCGACATCATCGCCCTCATGGACGCCCTCAAGATCGACAAGGCTGTCCTCGCCGGCTTCGACTGGGGTTCCCGCACCGCCGACATCATCGCCGCCCTGTGGCCCGGACGCGTCAAAGCCCTCGTCTCGGTGAGCGGCTACATCATCACCAACGTCGACGCCCAGAAGGCGCCCATCGCCCCCCAGGCCGAACACACCTGGTGGTACCAGTACTACTTCGCCACCGAGCGCGGCCGCGCCGCCATGGAGGACGACAAGTACCGCCCCGAACTGTGCCGCCTGGTCTGGGACCTCGTCTCCCCCACCTGGAACTTCGACGACGCCACCTTCGAGCGCACAGCCGAGGCCTTCAAGAACCCGGACTACCCCGCCATCGTCATCCACAACTACCGCTGGCGCCTGGGCCTCGCGGACGGCGAACACCGCTACGACCGCTACGAGAAGCGCCTCTTCACAGGTCCCCCCATCCACACCCCCACCATCACCCTCGACGCCGAGCTCGACCCCTTCACTCCGCCCCCCGGCGACGGCTCCTCCTACCGGGCCCACTTCACCGGCCCCTACGACCACCGCACCCTCAAGGGCATCGGCCACAATCTCCCCCAGGAAGCCCCCACCGCCTTCGCCCAAGCCGTCGTCGACGCCAACCACCTCTGACCCGGAGCGCTTCGCCGCCCCTCCAGCAGACACCGCCCGTGTCAGCCCCGGCCTGCGGGCCGCTCAAGGAAGGCATCACCCCGCTGATGAACGAAGTCCTGTGGAACCGACTGACAGCCCCACAACTGCGGGAGCTCGCGGCGCGGGACGCGGTCGTACTGCTACCTGTGGGAGCTACCGAGCAGCACGGCCCTCATCTGCCCACCGGCGTGGACGACCTCCTCGCGGCGGAGGTCTCCCGCCGGGCAGCCGTCATCGCCGCCGAGCACACCGGGGTCGTGGTGACGCCGTCCGTCTGGTCAGGGTTGTCGGAGCACCACATCAGCTTCGGCGGCACCTTCAGCGTGTCCCTGTCCACCATGCACGCTCTGCTGCGGGACATCTGCCGGTCCGTTCTGCGGGCGGGCTTCTCCCGCATCCTGATCGTCAACGGCCACGGCGGGAACATGACCGCCCTCAACGCCCTGACGACCGAACTGACCGCTGAACTCTCCGTCCCTCTCGCGTGCACGAGCTACTTCACCGCCGGCCGGGAGGTGGTGCACGACACCCTGGAGGCCCAGCCCGGCCTGATGCACGCCTGTGAGGGCGAGACCTCGCTGATGATGGCCGCCTTCCCGGAACTGGTGCGCACCGAGAACCTGGACGCGGCCTGGGGTCCGGGGATTACCCTGCCCGCGGAGTCGACCGACCCGGTGTACATAGCCGTGTCCTTCGACCGGATCACCGAGTCCGGTGTGGCGGGCAACGCGCGCGCGGCGACCGCGGAGAAGGGCGAACGGCTCCTGGCCGGATGTGCGCAGGCGCTGGCCGACATCATCCTGGGGGATCCCTGGGAGAAGGCCGCCGACGCCCTGCTATGGCGCTGATCGCGGCCCGTTACGGCGGGCGTCCCCTAAGGACTGCCCCGCCGGGCCAGGAGACGGCTGTCGTCGCGGTGGCCGAGGTCACCGCGGCGAGGCGCTCGAAGTCCAGTGTCCAGGGCACGTCGTGGCGGACGCCCCGGGACCACCCGTGACCGACAGTCCGTTCGTCATCCGTCACTCCGGGGCTCAGCAGGTTCAGGATGCCGGAAAAGCCAGCAGTTGCCGGCGCCGCATGTGCCTCCCTGCCCGTGGTCCGGCCGCCGCGCCGAAGAGTGGGGCGGGAGTGGGCCGGCTGCCGCGGCCGGATTTCTTGACCGGACCGTGAACCTTGCACCGGTCCAAGCCCGTTGCCCCGGTGACGACTCCTGTTGCCGGGGCAGTGATTGGCTGGGCCCTGGCAGCGGGGAAGAGGCGGTCGCCCACACTTCCCCCGTTGTGCGGGCGACCGCTTCGGTACGCCCCCGCTTCCCGCCTGCGCACATGTCCCGCGGAAGGGCAAGCCCGGCCACGCGGCCCCGGCGTTCCACCACACACCCTCCGCCCCGTCGCACGTACGGCGGACGAGCAGCGACGCAAGAACCCTCACTTCCTTGACAGGGGCTGCGCTGCCCGGCAATCTCGTCACCGATCAGACAGGTGACGCGGGTACAACTGTCCGCCTCTCCCCCAGTCCGCGACGAGAGCGAGACGACCCACATGATCGGCAGGCGAACACTCACCCAGGCGATGACCACGGTGGCGGCCGGCTTCGGCGGCGTCCTTGCGGGCGGCGCCCCGGCTGCCGGGGCAGGGCGGGGCGAAACCGGCGGGCGGAACCGGGGACTGGGACCGGTACGTCATGTCCGTACACCGCTCCTGAACATCGCTTACCACGAGGTCGGTCCCGCGGACGGCACCCCCGTCGTCCTCAGCCACGGCTGGCCGTTCGACCCCGTCGGGTCCTACAGCAAAGTGGCCCCCGCCCTGGCCCGGCACGGTTACCGCCGCCTCGTCCCCTACCTACGCGGTCACGGGGAGACCCGGTTCCGGCACGGGGACACCCTCCGCTCCGGCCAGCAGGGCGCTCTCGGCGCCGACCACATCGCCTTCCTGGACGCGCTCGGGATCCGCCGGGCCCTCTACGCCGGCTACGACTGGGGCGGGCGCGCCGCCAACGTCGCAGCGGCCCTGTGGACGAACCCCGACTACGTGGACGTCGTGATCCACAGCTACCGCCACCGGCTCGGCGCCGTGCCCGGCGACCCCCGGTACGACAGCATCGAGGCACGACTCGCCGAGCAGCCACCGATCACCGTGCCGACCGTCACTCTCGACGGCCAGGCCGACGGGGTCACCCCGTGGACCGACGGAACGTCCTCGGCGCCCCACTTCCCGGGCACCCGTGTGCATCACGTGGTCCCGGGCGCCGGACACAACCTCCCCCAGCAACGCCCCGACGCCTTCGCCTCCGCGGTCCGGGAGGTCGACGCGCTCTCCTGACACCGGTGGGCCAAATCGTCACCGGTAGAAGCGGTGATATCGCTTGCCTTCCCATCCGTCACCTGCCAGAGTGGTGACAAATGGAGAGTCCCTCTCCGCCCGGGCCGGCCACCGCCTTCCGTCGAACCGCCCGAAGAACGTGCGTGTCACCGCACACCTGTCGCCGCCGCGGGCGGCGGACAAGGAGGAACGACGTGAACAGCAGCAACCCGATCTTCTCCCGGCGAGGCTTCGAACGCGACGACAGCCGAGGGGGCGTCATCGCGGGAGAACCGTTCGCCGCCGGCGCCCGGCAGACCGGCCTCTCGGTCAACCCCTATGTCACGGACGGCTTCCCGAGCCCGGTGAAGGACGATCCCCATGCCGCCGGCGGCGTGATGACGATCGACGACGTCGTCGTCCGCACCGCGGCCACACTGGGCACGGTGGCCGTGGCGGCCGTACTGTCCTGGGTCCTGCTGCCCGTCGACGAGGCGAACATCGGCCGGTCGTACGGTATCGCCGTCGGCGCGGCCCTGGTCGCCTTCGTCCTCTCACTCGCCCAGTCCTTCAAGCGCCGCCCCTCCCCCGCGCTGATCCTCGGGTACGCCGCGCTCGAAGGTGTCTTCCTCGGCGTCATCTCCAGCGTCACATCGACCTACATCTCGCCAGGTGTGGTCGTCCAGGCGGTGCTGGGCACCTTCGCGGTCTCCGCGGGTGTGCTGATCGCGTACCGGATGCGCTGGATCCGTGTCACACGCAGGTTCTACGGGTTCGTGCTCGCCGCCGCGACCGGCTTCGCGATCCTGTTGGTGGCTGACCTGCTCTTCTCCGCCTTCGGAGCCAGCCACGGCCTCGGCTTCGACAGCGGCGCCCTCGGCGTCGTCTTCGGGATCGCCGGCATCCTGCTCGGCGCCTGCTTCCTCGCCCTGGACTTCAAGCAGATCGAGGACGGAATCGCCTACGGCGCCCCGCGCGAGGAGTCGTGGCTGGCGGCCTTCGGTCTCACCCTGACACTGGTGTGGATCTACCTGGAGGCGCTGCGCGTCCTGTCGATCCTCAACAGCGACAACTGACCGCCGGGGGCACGGGGCACCCGCCGGAGTGAACTCCCCCGAGACCACAACCGTTCTGAAGACAGCGGCCGGACCACGCCGCCGCACACACCGGCGCCACTCACCGCGCCACTCCAGACCAACCGGCGCCGCCGATCGGGGAGACCCATATGAGCCCACAACAGCAGCAGTGCCCGATGGCGGACGAAAGAGTGGTCCTGAACCCGGCCTTCAAGGCGGACGCGCCGGGACAGTACGCCCGGCTACGGGCCCTCGGCCCCATCCACCGGGCCGAATACCACCGAGGTCTTACCGGCTGGGTGGTCGTCGGCCACGACCTGGCCAGGGAGGCCCTCACCCACCCGGCCCTGCTCAAGGACTCCGGACCCGCTGCCGAACAGCTCGCCGCCGCCGGGTTCATCCTCAACCAGCCGGGCGTCGGACTCGTCGATCACATGCTGGACGCCGATCCGCCGAAGCACACCCGGCTCCGTCGCCTGGTGGCGGGTGCCTTCACGCCCCGGCGCACGGCACAGTTGGCGCCGCGCATCGAGCGGATCGCCCACGACCTGCTCGACGCCCTGCCGCCCGCCGGCGAGACGGACCTCGTGGAGGCGTTCAACGGGCCGCTGCCGGTGACGGTCATCGCCGAACTCCTGGGCATCCCTCAGGAACACCGCGAGGACTTTCGCAACTGGTCGGCCCACGCGTTGCAGGTGGCCTCTCCGGAGCACCGCTCCTCACTGGTCGGGCTGCGCGGACTGCTGCGCGACCTCCTGCTGGCCAAACGGCGCGCCCCCGAGGACGATCTGCTGTCCGCACTGGTCATGGCCCATGACCAGGAGAACGGCAGGCTCTCCGAGGCCGAAGTGGTCGGCACGGCGATGCTGCTGATCATCGCCGGCCACGAGACCACCGTGAACCTTCTGGGCAACGCCACCCTGGCCCTGCTGCAGAACCCCGACCAGCTCCGGCTGCTGCGCGCCAGGCCCGAACTGCTGCCCGGCGCGGTCGAGGAGTTCCTGCGCCACGACACCTCCGTCGAGCGCTCCACGAACCGCTACGCGGCCGAGGACTTCGAGCTGGGCGGTGTGACGATCGCCCGGGGCAGCGTCGTCACCATCGCCCTGGGATCCGCCGGCCACGGCGCCTCCGAGGCCCGGGGCGAGAACCCCCTCGTACTCGACGTCACCCGGCCCAACGCCCGCCACCTGGCCTTCGGCCACGGCATCCACTACTGCCTCGGCGCTCCCCTGGCCCGCCTCGAAGTCTCCATCGCACTGGGAGCCCTGCTCTCCCGCGTACCCGAACTGGAGCTGGCCGTCCCTGTGGACTCCCTCGCGTGGATCCCCTCCGGCATGATGCGCGGCCTCCTGTCGCTGCCGGTGCGCTACCGCACCGCCTGACGGTCCGCCCCGCCGCGGCGCCCGTGGCGAAACCCGCCCGGCGCGTCGTACGGCTCCGGGCACGGCCCGCTTCTGCTGCACCGACCCGGCGAGGTCGCTGACCAGGGTGAGGAACGGCGGCACGCCCACCGCCGAGGTTAAGAACGACGACCCCCGGGAAACATCTTGGGTTCAACGGGTCGTCGCAACACCACTTGGTTTCAGGTGGTGAGTAGATCACGTAGACGCTCGGCTCGGGTATCCCAGTCGAGCGTCTTGCGTGGGCGGCCGTTGAGTTCCTGGGCGACGTGTTCGAGGTCTTCGGGACTGTGGCAGCTCAGATCGGTGCCTTTCGGGAAGTACTGCCGCAACAGCCCGTTCGTGTTCTCGTTCGAGCCGCGTTGCCAGGGCGAGGCGGGGTCGCAGAAGTAGACGGGCATTCCGGTGGCCATGGTGAACTGCTTGTGACGCGCCATCTCGCTGCCCTGGCCCCAGGTGAGGGAGCCACGCAGGTGGGCGGGCAGGGTCTGGACGGTGCGGCCGAGGCCGTCGCGGACGACAGCTTCATCAACTGCCTCTCCAATCGGTCATTCCACTTTGTGCAACTTCGTGTCACTTCCCGTTTCAGGCCGCCACGGGAGCTTTCACAGCACCGAGCCCAGTGGCGAGATGCGAAGCCTGAGACTTCTAAAGCGTCACCAATGTGGAGCCTAATACCTTAAGTGTTACAGTGAAGTGACAGATAGCTTCAGTCGGCTGTAGTCGTGACCGTCCTGCCGCGCTCGGCCCCACCTCACCACCACTTCCGGAAGGGCACGCCCGATGCCGAAGGCAAATTCCGCGTCACCCAAGGCGCCAGGAGCGGCCGCCGCCATGAGCGCCCTGATCCTGGCGGTCCTCCTCGCGGCCCTCGACCAGACAATCGTCTCGACGGCACTGCCGCGGATAGCCGTGGACCTGAACGGGTTCGACGACATCGCGTGGGTCAGTGCCGCGTATCTCCTCGCGTCGACCGCGGTGACTCCGCTGTGGGGCAAACTAGGCGACATGTTCGGCCGCAAGCGGCTGTACCTGGTCTCGACCACAATCTTCCTGATCGCCTCGGCGGCCTGCGGCCTGGCGCAGAACCTGCCCGAACTGATCGGCGCCCGCGTGCTGCAGGGCGTGGGCGGCGGCGGCATGATCGTGCTCACCTTCGCGCTGGTGGGTGACATCGTCGCCCCGAGTGAACGCGGTCGCTACCAGGGCATGTTCGGCTCGGTGTACGGCGTCGCCAGCATCGTCGGCCCTCTGCTGGGCGGTGTCTTCACGGACCAGCTCTCCTGGCGGTGGGCCTTCCTCATCAATCTGCCCGTCGGCGCCGTCGCCCTGGTCATCGCCGCCCGTGCGCTGCCCTCGATCAGCAAGCGGGCCAAGCTCCGCATCGACTACCTGGGCTCCCTGATGCTGGCCGCGATCGCCACCGGACTGGTCCTGGTCGCGTCGTTCGGTGAGCGCTGGGGATGGGGCTCCCCGGCCGTCATCGGCCTGATCGTCATCACCGTGGCGCTGGCCGTACTCCTGGTGCCCGTCGAGCGGCGTGCCGCCGCCCCGGTACTGCCGCCGGCCATGTTCGCCTCCCGGACCGTCGTCTTCTCCTCGCTGATCGGGTTCGTCGCCAACGCGGCCATGTTCGCCGTCCTGGTCTACCTGCCCACCTATCTGCAGATCGTCCATGGGGTCTCGGCCACCCTCTCCGGCGTCCACCTGCTGCCCCTGGTCTTGGGCCTGGTCGTCAGCCAGTCCCTGGCCGGACGCTGGGCCGCGCACGCCGGTCTGCTGCGCCCGATCCTCCTCGTTGGCCTGCTCGCCAACCTCGCCGGGCTGATCCTCCTGAGCACCCTCGGAGCCGCCACCGGCACCCTCGTCCTGAGCATCTACTTCCTGATCACGGGGGTCGGCATCGGCATGGTGCCCATGGTGGTGCTGACCACCGTCCAGAACAGCGTGCCCACCGCCGACCTCGGCGCCGCCAGCGCCGTGGTCACCTTCGCCCGGTCCATCGGCGCGGCCTTCGGTGTCGCCGTCTTCGGCACCCTGCTCAGCAGCGGCTTCGCCGGCCGCACCCATGGACTGCCGACCGCCGGCGGCTTCGACGCTGCCCGCCCCGACAGCATCGCCCGGCTGCCCGAGGGCCTGCGCGAGACCGCACTGGACGCCTTCGCGCACGCCACGGCCGCCGGGTATCTCTGGATCGCACCCGCCCTCGCCGTCGGCATCCTCCTCGCCCTGTACCTCAAGCCGTCCCGGCAGAACAGCCAGGAGGCCGGCACCGCAGCCGGCCCCGCAGCCGAGGACATCGCCGAGAACGTAGCCGCCCCCGCCGCCTGACCCACCCGGCGACGCGCACACGACCCACCGGGAAGCACATGCGACCGGCCGGCACCCGCACGGGTGCCGGCCGTCGGCGTCGTCCGCGGCGCCCCGCCGCGGACAGCCCTCGCCGCACTCACACTCCCGTGCCGCGCAGAAACGTGTCGATCACCACGTCGGCCGCCTGGCCGGGGCCGAGATGCGCCTGCTGGTGCGACGCCAGGTTGATAAGTTCGGGCAGCAGCACGCTCGCCCACCCCTCCGGGAGCCCGGGGCGCAGCAGCCCTTCGTCAGTGGCCCGGTGGAGGAAGAGGCCCACCTCGCGGACGGCGGCGTCGCGACGGACCCGTACGGAGTCGTCGGCGAGCATGCGGGTGAGATCGACGGGCCAGGCACGGTTGACGCCGATGATGTTCTCGACGTAGCGGTGCAGCGCCACGGCAACCGGAGCCTCGCGCAGCCGTGCGTCCTCGACGGCCCACTCGATGGCCGACAGGCGGGCTTCGTAGACAGCGGCAAGCAGGTCCTCACGGCAGGTGAAACGCCGGTAGACCGTGCGCCGGTCCACACCCGCCTCCGCCGCGATGCTCGCGATACTCACGCCCGGATCGGCGGCGAGCATGCGCGCACCCGTGGTCAGAACGGCTTCCAGATTGCGTGCTGCGTCGGCTCTCATACCTTCAAGAGTAACTCTCATGGGGAACATTTTTCCTTTAAAACCACAGACATGTGCGCTCTATCGATATAAGTGCTACACTTAAGTGGCTGTTAGCGAAGCTGCAGGAAACCGCGAAAGAGGGAACGCACATGATCACCTACGACCGGCTCTTCATCGGTGGATCCTGGGTGGAGCCGAGCAACCCGGAGCTGCTCGACATCGCCTCGCCCCACGACCAGTCCGTGGTCGGCCGTGCGGCGCAGGCGCGGCCGGCTGACGTCGACCGCGCGGTCGCCTCGGCGCGCGCCTCGTTCGAGGCAGGTGTGTGGCGTACGACCCCGCCGGCCGAGCGGGTCGCGGTCCTGCGGCGGTTCAACGCGCTACGCGAGGAGAACGCGGAGAAGGCCGCCCACCTGATCTCGCTGGAGAACGGTTCCGCGGGATGGTTCACCCGGGCCGGGCAGCCGGGTCTGACCCGGCAGGCCAACGCCTACCTCAAGGCGGCGGAGGAGTTCGCCTGGGAGGAGACCCTGGTGCCCACCGACCCGGCGTCCCCCTCGCGCAGCGTCGTGCGCCGTGAGGCGATCGGCGTCGTGGCAGCGGTCATCCCGTGGAACTCGCCCTTCTCCGCGGCCACCTCGAAGATCATCCCCGCCCTGCTCGCGGGCAACTCTGTGGTCCTCAAGATCTCCCCGGAGAACTCGCTGAGCCTGGGCTTCCTGGCCGAACTGCTGGAGCAGTCCGGTCTGCCGGAGGGTGTGATCAGCGTTCTGCCCGCGGACCGGGAGACCAGCGAGTACCTGGTGTCGCACCGCGAGGTCGACAAGATCGCCTTCACCGGTTCGACGCGGGCCGGCCGCCGCATCGCCTCGATCGCGGGCGAGCAGCTCAAGCGGGTCAGTCTGGAGCTGGGCGGCAAGTCCGCCGCCGTCATCCTGCCCGACGCCGACATCGACAAGGCCGTCGCGGGCCTGAAGTTCGGCTCGCTGCTCAACAACGGCGAGGCGTGCATCGCGCAGACCAGGATCCTGGCCCCGCGCAGCCGGTACGAGGAGGTCGTGACGGCCCTCAAGGAGCTGGTGCAGTCGCTGAAGGTGGGCGACCCGAACGACCCCGACACCTTCATCGGCCCGATGATCCGCGCCGACCAGCAGGAGCGGGTACGCAACTACATCCGGCTCGGCATCGAGGAGGGCGCCCGCCTGGTCACCGGCGGCCCGCAGATCCCCGAGGGCCTGGAGAAGGGCAACTACGTCACGCCCACCGTGTTCGCCGACGTCGACAACTCCATGCGGATCGCGCAGGAGGAGATCTTCGGCCCGGTCCTGGTCGTCATCGCGTACGAGGACGAGGACGACGCCGTCCGTATCGCCAACGACTCCGAGTACGGCCTCTCCGGCGGCGTCTGGTCCTCCGACGAGACCCACGCCTTGGAGGTCGCGCGCCGTATCCGCACCGGAACCGTCACGGTCAACGGCGCCTCCGTCGCCTTCGACGGCCCGTTCGGCGGCTTCAAGGCCAGCGGCATCGGCCGCGAGTACGGCGCGGTCGGCCTCGGCACCTACACCGAATACAAGACGATCACCATCTGAACGGCCGACCGCGGCCGGCGGCAACTGGCCCGCCCGCCCGCCCGAGACCCGGGGCCGGGCGGTGCGGCCGGAGGTCGGGCCGGAAGATGAGAGCCCGCCTTCAGAACCGCCCCCCGCTCGGGTCACCTGGGCGATGACATCGGTGGTCGGACCGAGTACGAGCCCGTCGGCGCCGAGGTGCCCGAAGCCGGGCCTGCGGCGGAAGGCAGTACGTGGCATCCCGCCCTCTGTCCTGCAGAGCACGGTCGGCCCGCAGCCGGCCGCGCTCCTCGCGGTCGCGGTCCTGCGGTGCCCTGGCCCAGCGAGTAGACCGGGACGGAGAGGGTGACGGCCGACGAGACCGTGAGCATCAGTCCGGACAGCCGGTCGGCGACCAGGGTGATGCCGAGCGGCGGTGCGAAGTCGCCGACGTAGACGTGCAGGGGGCACGGGCCGATGTGGCCCCGGCCGGACCGGGCGACGCGGGAACGCGGGCGAACGGGGCCTGAGCCATGCCGCCGGACAACAACGGTACCTCGGGCACGGCCGGGTTGTCGCAGCCGTGCGGGGTCTGCCGGCGCCACCCGCCCCGGTACGTCCCGGTGTTCCCCGGTCCAGCCGCTCAGCGGTCCCCGCGCGCGCCGGGTCCGTCCACCACGATGTCGTCCGGCCGGGAGCGAGGCGGCCGCCAGAGAGCGCGTCGATGCCTGCCCCTCCTTGCCCAGCAGGCGTGACGGCCGGCCCCTCACATGTGTTCACGCTTGCTGCGCTTACCGGCCGGGAGAGCAGAAATGCCGCTCCGGACCAGGGAGCGGCAAGGGGTGACTGATGTGGACGCGTCGGTCAGAGGGCCGCGCTGAGACAGGCGACGGCCGCGAGCTGACCGGCCCTCAGGGTCGCTTCCTCGATCTTCGTGTCGGGTGAGCGCCGGCCATCGTGGTCGACCCGGCTCAGGAAGGCCTGCAACGCCGCGGCGTCCTTGTCCTGGCCCCGGCGCCTGCGCCTGCGGTCCTGGCCCTTCATTCCCATGACTCCTCCTGGTTACGCGGTTTCGTGTACGTGTTCCGCGGGGGCGCGGACCGCGCCGTGGGTCACCCGCTGTTTTCGGCCTGGAACATCCAGTGCTGCTTCTCCATCGCGCCGGTGAGACCGATCAGCAGGTCCTGACTGACCGCGTCCGACGCCCCGGTCCCCTCGATGCGGACCCGCATCCGTGCGATCAACGTCGAGAACGCCGCAACCAGCGCACGCACCGCGTCGGTGTCCGGGACACAGCCCGGTGGGAAGGCGGGCAGGCCGCTGGTCTCCGCGATGGTCGCCGCCAGTCCGTCCGGGCTGATCCCGAGTGCCGCGGCACGCTCGGCTACCTGGTCGGCGTAGTCCCGGGCGGTGGCCACGACCTCGTCGAGCTGCTGGTGGATCGAGCGGAACCGCGGCCCGTAGAGGTTCCAGTGCGCCTGCTTGGCCAGCAGGGAGAGATCGAGCAGGTCGACCAGGGTGCCCTGGAGGGCGTCCCCGGTCACCCGCCGGTCCTCGGGCGAGAGTGAACTCCTGATGATGGACATGCTGGGCCGGGCCTCCCTTTGTTCTACGTCTTGACGAACCATTCTCCGGCCGGCCGGAGGCCCACGGGATCGGTCATCTGACCGACGAGTGGGCCAGCATATGACTGCCTGCCAGGGCCGTCCCGGTGACATCAGCGTGCATCCATTTGAGTCACCAGTCAAAGGGGTGACGAATTTCTCGACACCTCACAGCACACACTTCGCCGTCATATGACGGATGCACCCCGCGCTCCGGCGCATGAGCATGGATACCGAGGGACCCATCGACACGCCCGGCGAAACCGGGATGGATCCGGCGCCGATGTACGCTTCCCCGACACCGCGCGACCTCTCTGCAGAGGTGGTTGACCTTCGATCGCAGCCACCGACGCGACCGGCGCCCCGGAGAACTACCACACCCCCTGCGGTACCTGGCCTTTCCGGAAGGCCACACCGGTACCGAGCGACCGGCCCCCTGACGGGGCCTCATCGGCACCCAATCGAAGTCACCTCCTTGACAGGTTACTTTCCCTCATGCCAAAGTCATCACCGTTCAAGCCGGTTACTTTCCCCGAAGGGGCTCACATGTCTGTCACTCGCTTCCACCTCAACTCCACGCTCAGCCCTGCGGACGTAGTGGCTGTGCTGACGGACTTCAGCCCCACGCGCGCCGAGGCCTGGCCATCGATCGACGCGGAACACTTCATCGTCCACGAGCTGGGTGACACCTGGGCCGAGGTGACCGAGGGCACCAGCGCGGCCTGGGAGCGGGCGCGCTACCAGTGGGACGCCGAGAAGGGCAAGGTCACCGTCACCACCCTCGACTCCAAGCTCTTCGGCGCCGGCGGCGGATGGGTCTTCCGCACGACTCCCGAGGGTGAGGGGACCCGTGTCGATGTCGAACTGACCCGGGAACCCGCGGCGTTCAAGGGCAAGATGCTGGCCGCGCTGCTGCCGCTCGTCGGCCCTTCGTCCCTCCGCAAGTCCTTCCAGGGGCCGCTCAAGGCCAAGTAGCCCGGAGGTACGGATCGGAGGAGCAGGAGGCACCGCGGGCGGCACGGCACGAGCGCCCGCGGTCATGTGTGGCACCGACGCTCCCACACACGCTCTACTGATCCCTCGTTTGACTGCACACAGGGGGCACCGCACCAGAAAGAAGGGCGGCCGTGGGGGAAAGCCGTGCCGTCCCAGGTCATGCTCGGCGTGCGGCACGGTCAGCGACACCGCTCCGGGCCTGTGACCCATCTGCAAAGGGAACACCATGCCCATCACCGTCGGCCAGGCGAACTCCACCAACATCGACCTGTACTACGAGGACCACGGCACCGGGCGGCCGGTCGTCCTCATCCACGGCTATCCGCCCAGTGGACAGTCGTAGGAGCAGCGGTCCGCGGCCCTTCTCGACCGGCCACCGCGTCATCACCTACGACCGGCGCGGTTTCGGCCAGTCCGGCCGGCCGGGCACCGGCTACGACTACGACACGTTCGCGGGGAACGGCACACTCGGGAAGCGGGCAACGTGTGATCCAACTGTCCTGTGCACGGCCGCCGGTGAGCTCATACGTGTCCGTGAGGGCTTATAGTTTCGCTCATGGTCGAACCTATCCCCGCTCAGAAGCGGCCCTATGTGGTGCCCTGGTCCGACGAGGCACAGGAAGTGATGGCGGGCGACCTGGTCACCGCTTTCGCGTACGGGACTCCGGCCGGAGGCACTGTGACCATTCCGGTCTCCCCGACCGGGCTCGTCGACCGGCACCTGGGATCCGTCGGGGTGACCACGTCGCTGGCCTTCAACGGCAAGTTGCGACATATCCTGCGCGACCCGCACGTGGCCATGGCTTACCACACACGTGAGCACGGCTTCGCGACCACCGACGGTTTCGTCCTCGCGCAGGGCACCGCCACTGTCCCCCTCACACCCTCACCCGAGGTCCTCGACGCCCTCAAGCCACGAATCGAGCGCTTCCTGGGGGCTATGCCCACCGGGCGGTTCTGGGACTGGGTACTCGGTGACTACCTCGACAACCGCGTGGTCATCGACATCGCGGTCCGGCGCATCGCCTCCTGGCCCGACGGACACGCGGCAGGCGGCCTGTCCGTGTCCGGTGCCTCCTGGCCCGGGCAGCAGCCGGATGCGCAGGAAGCACCGGCGAAGGGGACCGGTCCGCGGGTCGACACCCGGAAGCTGTACGGGCAGGTGACCAAGCTGCCCCACCAACTGCTGTCCTGGCGCGGGGCGGACGGCTACCCGTGTGTCGTGCCCGCCCGTGTCGCCGGCCACGACGCACAGGGCCTGCGCCTGGAGACCGCCCCTGGGCTGCTGCCGGAGGGGGGTCGCCGGGCCGGCTTCACCGCGCACTCCTTCGGCCCGAAGGCCGTCGGGCTGTCCAACCGCATCTGCACCGGATGGCTGAAGGTCACCGGCGGCACCATCGTGTACGCCCCCCACACCACCTCCGGTTTCACCGCCCCGCCGGTCAAACCTGTCCAGCTGTTCTTCAACGGCATGTTCGCCAAGCAAGGCTGGCGAAAGGCCAGACGCGAAGGCACCCTGGCCGAGCTCGCGGAAATTCAGAGCACCCGTCCGGCCGTCACCGTCTCCCGTTCCGAAGGGGCGTAAGACGGAATGCCCCCGTGCAACAGCGCCCCGGCGGGGCGCTGTTGCACGGGGGCATCGTGGGCTCAGCGCCCGCCGTTCGCGTCGAGATCGGCGAGGGCGTCGCGCAGTGCGGCCCGGGAGGAGATGCCGAGCTTGGGGAAAATCTGGTACAGGTGGGTGCTCACGGTCCGGTGGGAGAGGAACATCCGCTCGGCGATCTGCTTGTTGGTCAGTCCGGTCGCCGCCAAGGTCGCGATCTGCCGTTCCTGGGCCGTCAGAGACACCGGGCCCGCTGTCGCCGCGGCCGGGTCGGCCTGACCGCTCGCCCGCAGCTCGGCAGACGCGCGCGCCGCCCAGGGCGCCGCGCCCAGCTGTTCGAATTCGTCCCGCGCCCGGGCCAGGTGCTGCCGGGCTTCCATCGGCGCCTGCTTGCGCCTTAGGTGTTCGCCGTAGAAGAGGCGCACACGTGCGACGTCGAAGGGCCAGCGTTCCGGGCCCGGCAGGGACAGGGCCCGCTCGAACGCTTCGAGAGCGGCGTCACCCGGCGTGGTCAGCGCCTCACCGGCCCGCACTAGCAGTTCCAAGCGGGGTGAGAGCGCGGCCATCGCGGAATCACGCATCGCCACCACGTGTGCGGCGGCCTCCTCGTTCCGGCCGGTCTTGATGGCTGCCTCCACCAGGTCCATGGAAGCCCACATGGCATGCGGCACGTAGAGGGCGAGGGTCCCGGGCCGGCTCAGGGCGGAAGCGTGCCGGAAGGCTGCCTCGAAGTCGCCCCGGCCGATGGCGGCCAGGGCCCGGGCGTGACAGGCGAAGTGTACGGCGCCCCGCGCCCCGCGCGGCGCCGACCATCTGACGATCTCGTCGGCAAGCGCGGCACTGGTCTCGGCGTCGCCCCGTACGGCCGCCAGCAGCGCCTGCGCGTAGTGGAAGTACCAGGTGAAGAACCGGTAGTCGTGTTCCGCGCACAGGGCGAGGCCCTCCTGGGCCAGCTCCGCCGCGGCGTCCCACCGGCCGTGGTGGTAGTAGTCCAGGCACAGATCCATCAGCGCGCCCAGGTGGCGGCGCACAGGAGCCGTGCCGGCCCGGCCCTGCTCGACCACGCGCCGCGACGCGTCCCGCAGGTCCGCGAGCCGGTCCGCGTAGAGCGAGGCGATACCAATGCGCATCACACGCGCGGGGTCGGAGGTGGACTCGATCCCGGCGAGCAGGGCGCCGAGCCGCGGCAGTGCCTCGGCTCCGGTGCGTGCGGGATCGGCGAAGGTCCGGATGGTCACCCACAGCAGTTCGGGTACTTCGGGCGTGAGCCGGTCCACCGCCCTGAACAAGGGCTCCCACATCTTGGGGTCACCACTGAACGAGCACAGCAGGATCAGGGTGTGCAGGGCCTCACCGAGGGCGCTGTCGTTGGCGTCGTAGCCGTGGTCGCCGGCCTCGATCGCGCCGACCAGCAGACGGTGCGCGGTATCGATGTCACCGTCCCGGTTGATCAACAGGAACGCTGACGCCGCCGCGGCGTGCAGCGAGTCCCGGCCGGTGGGGTGCACCAGCCGCGCCCCCGCGAGAAGCCGCGAGGCGTCCTCCAGCTCGCCGCCGGCGTCGGCACCGATGTAGGCAGCCTCCGCCAGGCGCCGGCTCTCGTCGGGCGCCGCGGGGCTCAGCCCGGCCGCCCGGGTCAGCGCCGCCACCGCCCCCAGAGCGTCACCGCGCCGGATCCGGTGCCGTGCGGTCTGCTCCAGCAGGGCCGCCACCGCCTCGTCGGGACCGGGGGCAGCCTCCCCCAAGTGCCATGCGCGGCGCTCCGGCTGGTCGGTCAGGACGTCGGCGAGCGCCCGATGCGCTTTCCTGCGGGCGGCGGTGGTCGCCTCTTCCACGACCGCCGAACCGATCAGCGGGTGCCTGAAGCTCAGCCGCCGGGTCAGGTCCGAGATCGTCACCAGCCGGTCGCGCTCGGCGGGTCCGAGTTCGTCCGCCACGGCCCGCCCCGCCCCGGCCGCCTCGATCACCGCCAGATCACCGGTTCCGTCCAGCGCCGCGATCAGCAGCAGCTGACGGACCCGCTCGGGCAACGCAGCCACCCGCGAGGCGTACAGCGCCTGCAACCGCTCCCCCAGGGGCAGCACGGCCGGGACAGCGGCCAGCATCTTCCGCTGCGCACCGGTCAGCGCCGCCGGAAGCTCCACCAGTGCCAGCGGGTTGCCGCGCGCCTCCGCCGCGACCCGGCGCCGCACCGCGGGAGAGACATCAGGGTGGGCGTGGGCGAGCAGCTGGGCCGATGCCCGGGCGTCCAGGGGCTGTACCCGGTACTCGGTCAGGCCGCTGGCGTCGAAGAAACTGTCGGCTCCCGTGCGCGAGGCCGCCAGAAAGCCGATGCGACTGCCGACCAGCCTCCGGGCGACGAAGCCGAGCACGGCGTTCGTGGCCCGGTCCAGCCATGGCAGGTCGTCGACGATCAGCAGCAACGGTTTCTTCGCCGCGGTCTCACGCAACAGCAGCAACACCGCCGTGGACGTCAGCAGACGGTCCGGCGTGGGGCCACCACCGATCCCCACCGCCACTTGCAACGCGTCCCGGTGCACCGGGTCCAGCACGTCGAAGGAATCAAACAAAGGCACGAGAAGCTGATTCAGGCCGGCGTAACTGATGTCCGCCTCGAACTGAACACCCTCCGCGCGAAGGACCCTCGCTCCGTCGTTCGTCGCTGCCACGGCCACCGCGTCCAACAGCGCGGACTTGCCCACTCCGGCCTCGCCCGACAGCAGCAGCGCTCCCCCCTGCACAACGGCGTCGTTGAAGAAGGAGCGAACGAATTCCAGATCGCTGTCCCGGCCGATCAACGCCATCGATTCTCGGGAGGTTCTCGGGTCAAGGTCGTTCATCGGGCTACCTCCAACGGCCACGATGCAAGTGCGGCCCGGTGGTGTCCGCCGACTAGCCATGCCCGCTCGAGGCTCGGTACGGCCCATGCAATCACCCTGGACAAAAGATGTCCAGATTTCGACGAGTACTCTGTCTCCCCGGTACGCCAGCGGCCTGGTAAAGGGGAATCCCGGGGAGCGGCGGCGCAGGCGCCGGGCCGACGTCACAGCGGCAGCATTATCCCCAGTTGCCGCATGGCTTGGAGGGGGGTGCCGCCTTCGGAACGTTCGGTCTGGTGTCGCCGACGGGGTACAGGACCGGCGTCGGCGAGGTTACCGGGCGAAACGATATAGCTGCCGTGGGCACGGATGTCGACCTGCCAGGCCAGGGCCCGGCCGGGGCTGGTTCCGACCGAGGGCTGCCAGTGACAGTGGTCCGCGACCCGGTACCAGACGTGGAACCCGCCGGAGGGGGTGCGCACACGCAGAGTGGCCGAGTCGTCCGCGGGGGCTCCGCTGTCCGCGCAGGGCTGCGAGCACAGCGATGCCAGGCCGGTGAGGTAGACGTCGTCGGTGATGGGGATGCCGGGCAGAATCGCTGCAGGTGACGCCTACGCCCATTTGCGGGTGGCGCCACCACCACTCTGCCGGATCCGGCGGCGACCGGTGTCCACCAGCGACTGTCCGGCAGCTGAAGCTGTCAGGGCGGGCAGGCGTGGGTCGCTGCGAGAGAAGCCCAGCCCAGCAGCCATGTACACCCCTTGCCAGCGACCGCAGCGACTCAACGATGGGCACAGACTGGCGAGCGCGACCCTTGAGGGCGTGGAGCACATGCGAAAGGAGCGTGCTTCCGTGTCGATGATGCGATCAGCGAGAAGTGCGTCAACGACCGAAGGAAGAGGGCCAGCGACTGGGCCCTCCGTCGCTGACTGGGGACGCCATGAAGAAGTGCAGGTCAGCGGGGACTGACCACCTCAAAAAGTGACTGAAACGACCGAAGAGATTTTCAGTAGCTGTTCCTTCAGCCGCTTCAGTCGCAGACGGCAGCGACCGGAGGCCGCACAGGCGCAGCCGACTACTGGTCCTCTCGGTCGCGGTACGTCTCCAGCAGGCGCAGCCACACTTCGCTGATGGTGGGGAACGCCGGTACGGCGTGCCACAGCCGCTCCAGGGGGACCTCGGCGGTGATGGCGACGGTGGCCGAGTACACGAGCTCTGCCACACCCGGCCCCACGAAGGTCGCCCCGACGACCGTACGGCGGTCGCGATCGATGAGGATGCGGGCCCTGCCGCGGTAGTCCGGGCGGTACTGGACAGCGCCGGCGAGGTGACCGATCTCGTAGTCGACCACGTCGACGGCACGACCGGTGCGCACGGCCTCCTGGGCGGTCAGGCCCACCGCCGCGACCTCCGGGTCGGTGACGACGACCAGAGGGACGGCGCCGGTGTCGGCCGTGGCGGTGTGCGGCCCCCAGGGAGTGGTGTCGGGGGCCGTGCCGCCGGCCCTGGCGGCGATCACCGCGCCGGCGATCCGGGCCTGGTACTTGCCCTGGTGGGTGAAGAGTGCACGACGGTTGATGTCCCCGACCGCGTAGAGCCACTCCCCCGGTACGGCGGACACGGTCAAGGCGTCGTCCGTGGTGAGCCAGCCCCCCGGAGCCAGGCCAACCGTCTCGAGGCCAATGTCCTCGGTGCGTGGAGCCCGGCCGGTGGCGAACAGGATCTCGTCCGCGGTGATCTCCTCGCCCGAGGAGAGGGTGACCACCACTTCGCCGTCCGGACCGCCCACCCGCTTCGCGGTGGAGAGCTTCGTGCTGAACCGGATGTCCACACCGGCTTCCCGCAGGCGCTCGGTGACCAGCTCGCCTGCGAAGGGCTCGATGCGCGGAAGCAGGCGCTCCTCGCGGGCAAGCATCGTCACCCGGCTGCCCAGAGCCTGCCAGGCGGTGGCCATCTCTGTGCCAACGACCCCGGCACCGACAACGATCAGCCGACCTGGCACCTCCTTGGCACTGGTCGCCTCCCGGCTGGTCCAAGGGCGCAGGCCGTCCGTCCCCGGCAGGTCCGGCAGGGCCGCGCTGCTGCCGGTGCAGAGGGCGACGGCGTGCCGGGCACGCAGACGTATGGTGTCCCCTTCCGGGGTGTGCACGACCACCTCACGGGGTCCGGACAGCCGCCCGTGCCCGCGCAGCAGTTCGATCCCGGCCGACTTGAGCCACCCGACCTGGCCCTCGTCGTTCCAGTCGCCGGACATGCGGTCCCGGTGCGCCAGGACGGCAGCGCTGTCCAGCGGTCCGGCGACGGCTGGGTCGAGGCCTGGTACGTGCGAGGCGTCAGCGCGCAGCAGCGCGGCGCGCAGCAGGGCCTTGCTGGGCTCGCAGGCCCAGTACGAGCACTCGCCGCCGACGAGTTCGCTCTCGACGATGACCGTACTCAGGCCGGCGACGGTGGTGCGTTCGGCGACGTTCTCCCCGACCGGGCCGGCGCCGACTACCACGACGTCGTAGGTGCGGATGTTCTCGGTCATGGACCCTCCGGTGAATACGCCGCGCTGGGGCAGGCACGAACGGGAACCCGGGGGCGGTCCCGGCCGCCCCCGGGGGACTCGGTGGTCAGCGGCCGGGCGGGCGCTCGGCGACCGGCGTCGGGACGAAACCCCAGTGTCTCTGTGCGGAAGGTCTTCGCACGATCGACGTCGGACACAGGTATGACGAGGACCTCGAGCTTCATGTCCATCGAGGGGATCTCACTTCCAGGTTCCTGATGAGCGGGTTTCGTCCGGTGATTGCTGGTGTTGGTGTGGGTCAGTGGTGGGTGGTGGTGTGTGCGGCTTGTTCGATGACCTGGGCGACGCGGTGGGGGTGTGAGACGGCGACGGAGTGGCTGGCGGCGATCTCGGTGGTGTGGGCGTGAGCGCGGTGGGCCATGAAGCGTTGTACGGCGGGGGGGATGTTGAGGTCCTGGGTGGTGATGATGTCCCAGGTGGGGATGGTCTTCCAGGCGGCGGTGGTGGCCTTTTCCTCGAGGGCGGCCTGGCTGACGGGGCGTTGGGCGAGGGCGGCGAGGGCGGCGGTGTTGCGGGGGACGTCGGCGGCGAACTGGTGGCGGAACTTGTCCTGCTGGATGTAGAGGTCGGTTCCCTTGGTGCCGTCGGGCAGGGTGTAGGGGGCGGGGTCGAGGGCGTCGGGGAGGGTGGAGCCGGGGAACTTGTTGGTCAGCTCCAGGGCGGTCTCGCCGGGGGCGGGGAGGAAGGCGGCGACGTAGACGAGGGCTTTGACGTCGGGATGGCCGGTGGCGGCCTCGCTGATGACATTGCCGCCGTAGGAGTGTCCTACGACCACCTTCGGGCCCCTGATGTGGTCCAGGACGCTGCGCAGGGCGGCGGCGTCGTAGGCGGGGCCGCGCAGCGGGTTGGCCGCGGCCACCACCGGATAGCCGTCCGCCCGCAGTTCCTTGGCCACCCCGTTCCAGCTCGAGGAGTCCGCGAACGCGCCGTGCTCCAGCACGATCGTCGGCTTCGGCCGGTCCTTGCTCCCACCGGCCTCCGGCTGCGCACTGGCCGGACTCGCCAGCGCGAACACCCCTACCGTCCCCACCGCAGCCACCGACGACACCACACCGGCCACCACACGACCCCTGCTCTTACCCATCACACCAAACATGACAATCACCCTTCGGAAGACTTAGAACTGTGTTGCGGAACGTTTCACACGAATCCAGTACGGGGCCGTCGCCGGCCGGGACCGGACGGCCAGTCTGCGCGCGGTTGTTCTGTTCACGCACACCCGGTGGCCGGACTCGGTACGCCCACTGTGCCGTGCGACGGGGTGTGCCCACATCAGTCACATGACGGTCCGATGACACTGGTTCGCCCGGAGTGCTGAGCCATACGACTCGTGGTCCGCCGGCCCTGCGGCAAGTCACCTTGAAGTGACCCCTCAGGTTCCGACACTTCCGTCATATGCCGCGAGGTCCAGCCGTTGATGGCAGCGGATCCTCGCCTGCGGCGCGGTGAAGTCCCGCAGGATCAGATCCGGTGCGGCGGCGCCGTGCGGTCCTGTCGCGTCAGCGACCGCGACTTCCGTCGCGTTATCCCGGCGATTTCACGCTCCCGCATGATCCGGGCGACGCGCTTGCGGTTCACCACGTGACCCTGGTCCCGGAGTTTCCGGGTGATCCGTAGGGCCCGTAAGCTCCCCCGGGAATCGGTATGGATCTCCCGGATACGGCAGGCCAGACCCTCCTCCGTATTGACCTTCTCCTGCCGCGCCTCCTTGTTCTGGTGCCAGGCGTAGTAGCCGGAGCGGTCCCAGCCGAGAACATCACACATCCGCTTCACCCTGTGGGCGCCTCTGTGTTCGTCGACGAAACGGAAGCGGATCACCGTGTCGGTCTCCCGCGCGAAATAGGCGGCGGCTTTCCGGAGGATCTCGTTGTCCCCTTCAGCCGGGCGTTCTCCCGCCGGCCTCTACCGCGAAGGTGCCCCCGGAGAAGCGGTCGACCCACGCACCGTCGAACCCAGGAAACCGGGGTCGAAGACCCCGCGCTCACAGAGCGGTTCGGTGGCCATAGCCACATCGGCGCCCTGAACTCCCGGAGAGGCGGCGCCGGGTCGGCTCCGCCGGGCCAGGGTCCCCGCACGATGGTGCGTCCCCACGTCCTTACGCGGCACCGGCCCCCGGCCCAGCGGTCTCACTGACGAAATCACGGACCGTGCCGGCGAACAGCTCGGGCTCCTCGATGTGCCCCATGTGCCCGCTGTTCTCCAGCACCCGAAGCCGTGAGCCGGGAATCAGCTTGTGCAGTTCCTCGCCCCAGCGCGGACCGCAGATCACGTCGTGCCGGCCCACGACCACCAGTGCCGGCACAGCCAGCTCCCTGAGCGCGGCGCGGTCGTCGATGGTCTCGGGGGAGAGACACTCGTCCAGCCCTGAGATGTACGTGGCCCGCACCGCGTCCCGGAACGGGGCCAGCCGCCCCTCCTGGCCCCAGTAGTCTGCGAAGTACGACGGCAGCACGCCCCGGGCGACCATCACGGTCGACTCGTCGTCGGAGATCGAGGACATCGCGCTGAATGCGGCGAGCACATCAGGGAGGCCGGGATGACCGGCGTGCCGGGCCGCGAACTCCTCGACCCTTCGCGCTGCCTCGGTGCCGTGCTCCGCGCCCGTGACGGGCGCACCCTCGTACAGAATGACGCCGGCCAGCCGTCCCGGGCGGGTCAGGGCGTGGTGAGCCGCGACGAACGCGCCGTGCGAATGCCCCAGCAGATGCACCTTGGGCACCCCGAGCCGGTTGATCACCTGCTCAACGAAGCGGCTGTACCGCTCTCTCGTGTAGCCATGCGGATGTGACGGGAGCCGACCGGACTCACCGGTGCCTATCGGCTCCAGATACACCATGGTCAAGTGTTCCTCGAGTGCCGGCATGCGCAGGTAGTCCCAGAAGATGCCAGGGCCTCCCGAGTGCACCAGGCACACCGGGCCGGTGCCGTGGACGTGGTAACGCTGGAGGATCCCCCCCACTCCGAAGGAGTGAGTGCCCTGGAGGAGGGGGCCGGTGCTCGACCGGGGGCCGTCGGTCAAATATGCCGTGGTGCGCATGGGGGTCTCCCCATCTGTGTGGGTCTGCCTGACACCGAAACGACGTTGGAAAGGGGGGCCCAGAGTTCGAGATCCGGTGCGTGATTCACGTCACGCCCCCGGCCGCAGTGTCACCTCGCGCACGGGGATCATCGGGTGGGTGTGCCTCAGAGAATACGTTTGACATCTCACCGAGGCTGGTTCCTGCCTTCTACGAGAGCGTGGACGCAGGACCAGACAGGCAGACGACCAGCGCAGTCGCCAGACATCCTACGCGGCATACGTGTGTCACCTGCGGGGGGCAGCGGCAACCATGCCGTGGGCGTTCGCGCCCACGCAACGATCGGCGGGAAGACGCCTCGTGTGTCTCGGCGGTGGTGCTGGTCACGTTCTTCCCGGTGGTACTGCGGAGATCACCGCGGGCCCGGGCCGTACGTACCCAGTTGCGCAGTGTCTCCCGGCTGATCCCCAGGTCCTGCCCCACCGAGGATTAGGTGTGGTCCGGATCCGACAGGTTCAGCGCGACGGCGTCAGCCTTGAACTCGGACGGGTAGGCCTTCATCACCATAAAGGGTCACCCTCTCCCGACTCTCATCAGAGCCGGATCTTGGGTGTCTACCGTTCGGGGGGAGGTCCCCACCCGCCCCCTGGCCCAGTCCGGCTCGTCGGCAACGGCTCCGTGGCCGTGCAGGGTGTGAACCGAGCCCCCGTCGCCCGGTGCAACAGCGGCCACGACAGGGGTGTACGCCCGGGTCCGCAAGTCCCCGGACCCGGACCGAGGCTGTGCGATCGAACCTTCCGGCTCTGTTCGACGGCTGGGCCGCTCCCGTTCCCACCCTCCTCGGCCACAGCACGGGTTCTCGCCCACCGCTCCTCTACGTCCTGCCCGTGCCCCACAAGCGGCTTCCTTTCCGGCCCGTCCCGGGAAAGGAAGCCGAACCCGCTCCCGCGCGCTGCCCTGGTACGAGGGAAGGTACGTGTTCAGCCCGGTCCCACGCCGTCCTACTCAGTCCTGGTGACCGGTGTGAGGGTCAGCCTCGGCCCCCGTGGTGGCGGTCTAGCCTCGGGAGTCACCGACGGGGGAGTACATCACCGAGCGCTGCTGCTTGTGGCGGCGGATACGGCCCTTGGCAACAAGCGACTCAAGGGTGTTGCGTACGACCTGTGGCGTCGGCGTCCGGTTCGGGTGCCTCTCCAGGAGCTCGTCACGCAGTTCATTGGCGAGACGAGGCTCCTCATATGTACGGAGCAGGTCCATCAACAGATCTCCGAGCAGAGGCTGGCGCGACTTCCCCTTCGCGGCCGTCTTCTCGGAGGCCTTGGCCGGCGCGGAGTGCCGGGGCGCCGTCCTGCCGAGGGAGGAGGTGCCCGCGGCACCTCGCTTCGCCTGTGTGAGCGCGGGCTCGTGCTGTGCCTGCTCGGGCAGACGGGACGGGTCCGAGGAACCTTCGTACCGCTCGGCGAGATGCATGATGTCCGACAGGAGGGCTTCCTCCTCCTTCAGCGCAGTGATTTTCTCGGCAAGTTCCTGCTGCAGACGACGGTTTGTCTCCAGGTCCGACGCGGCTTGTTCGACGTACCGCGTTCGGAGCGTGGCGGCTGATTGGCTGGTCACAACCGTTCACTCCCTCGTATTGGATGATGCTGCGCATGGTACCCACGCAGTAGCGGATATGCAGAAAAGTGCAACGCCGCCAGACAGCCGACTGCGCATGTCTCGGTGACAGGAATCGCCGGTACACCCTGTGCCGTACGGGGAGGCAATACCCTGCCTGGCCCGCTCGGTGCCCGTGATCGGCTCATGCACATATATGGACCTCCAGAAGAGACATGCCCGCGAAACGGTGTCGTCGAACCGCCCGCATCAGTCCTTCACGGGATACATGTCGGATTCCGGTGTTTTCGCCGAGACGCTGCCAACCCGGGGAGTGGGCCCTGGGCGGCTACCCACCGTCCCGTTGCCGGGTTTCGACTGGCCGTTTCCGGTCCCGGAGCTATCGCGCCGCACGCTCACGTGCTGCGCTGGCCGCCGCCTTCACGGAGCCGCGGTGCACCGGCCCGTGGCCGGGTACGAGGACATCCGCGTCCACACCCTCGATGACGGTCAGGGCGTCGAGCGCCCGGACGCGGTCGGCGTGGAACATGGCAGGCAGCAACTGGGGACCAGTGACACGCGAGGTGGGGTGGGCCGTCACGAGGGCGTCGCCGCTGACCAGGATGCCGCTGCCCGGGAGGTAGTACGCACAGTGCCCTCTGGTGTGACCCGGCGTGTGCACGGGCACGGGCGTTCCGGGCAGGTCGAGCGCCCCCGGGGCGGGAAAGCGGCGAGGGCCGTGCACGGGTACGGGGGTGGTTCCCCCGGCGCGCAGGGCGTGCACGGCCCAGGGGAGCACACCTGGCCGCCACGCCTGGGCGAGAACCTGCCCGATGGACACCTGGTCGAGGAAGTCGCGACGCGCGTGCGGTACCTCCTCCCTGTGCATGAGCACCGGCGTACCGTGGGTGGCCCGCAGACGTTCGACCGAGCCGATGTGGTCGTTGTGGGCGTGGGTGACCAGAATCGCGGCCACGGACTCCGGGGTCATCCCGACGGCGTCCAGCGAGGCGAGCAGGGCCTCGTGGTCGCCGGGGTAGCCGGTGTCGATCAGGGTGCAGCTGTCACCGTCCTTGACGATCACCCAGTTGGTGTTGCTGCCCGAGACCGAGTACACCTCGGCCTCGACGCGGACGATGTGGTCGCGCAGTACCTTGGGCATGGCGTTCCGTTCCTGTCGATGCGTGCACGTGCCTGCGTGTCGCGGGGGGACGCAGGCAGGTGCGGTGGGCGGGCACCAGGCGAGAACCGTCCGCTCCGGCGGTGACGCACGCCCGGCCGTGTCACTCGGCGGCGCGCTCCAGGTCGGCCGGCGTGGCTCCGGGCGGGCCGAGGATGACGTCCCCCAGCTCCTCGGTGAGGGCCTGGAACAGGCCCATGTCCCACTCGGTGTCCGCCGTGGCCAGATGAGCGGGTGTGCCACTGCGGCGGATCAGCTCCGCGAACTTGCCGGGCGAGGTGATGTTGAGTGTCCGCGCGCCGTCCGCTCCGGCCTTGATGGTGTGGGGCGTGTTCATCGGGATCGCGTAGAAGTCGCCGGACCGCAGCGTGAAGGTGTCCGGACCGGCCCAGACTGTCAGGGCCCCGGAGACGACCCAGATGCGCTCCTCGTAGCCGGTGTGGAGATGCAGCGGCGTCCCGGCGCCACTGGGCAGCGTGATGTCGGACAGGTCGTGACGGCCGTCGGTCTCCTCCGCTGAGGTGAGGATGGAGAGGCTCAGATGCTGGCCGAGGACGAACTGACGGTCCTGGGGGACGGGCGGCGGCGAGGGGAACTCGCTCATGGTGAACAGCTCCTGGAAGAGGGATTCTGCGAGGGCGGGGCGGCGCACGGACGCCGCGCGGGCACGCGAAACGCTAGGGACATCCAAGAGCGCCTCGGGGATGGTGGGACCCTACACCCAAAATGTGCATACGTGTGACAGGGAGGGTGCCACGGCCCGAATCTGCCCCGGTCTGTCCGAGTGAGGTCCGCCCGGGACGAGGCGCCGGGCCCGCACACCTCGGTCCCGTCGCAGAGGCCCACGGGTACAGGGGTTCCTGCTCGTCGATCAGGCCCCCGCACCGTCACGTCCTCGATCCGCAAAAGCCGCCCGGACTCGGGTCACGAGTAGCCGAATCGCTCCTGTGGGGTGGCGCAGACGCAGCGCGGACCGGCGGACGTGTCATAGGCCGGCAAGCCGAACGAGGCCCGGCTGTGGAGCCGGTCGGCGGCCTTGCGTTCCGCCGGTCTTGCCCGTGCGTACGGCGACATGCCCGGCAAACGCCGGTAGCTGAAGAGCGGGGGAGAGGCGAACGCGACGTAGCCGGCCCCGCCGAGATGAGGGTGCCTGGGCCGGTCCTGACCGTTCAGGCGTCCCTTCTCGTCCAGTGCTCGGCGGTCGGAGATATGTGTGAACAGCCGCGAATCCAGGTGCGCGGCCGGAGCGACGAAGACGCAGCGGCATATGTGTGTGACAAGACGCATGTACCCGGTCACACGGGAGCGAATACTCCCGACCTCAGGCAAAAACAGCCCGGCCTCTCCAGGGCCTTGACAGGGATCCTTTGCCGTCGGAGCCTATGGCAACGTTGTCAGGGCTGCACGAGGCGCTTGGCCGTGCCACGCGTGTCCTTCGGACCGACCTGTGATTGGACGACTCACCCATGGCTGATCAGGCGAGGCCGCCCGCGCGCCCCTCCCGGCGCTCCGTCGTTGTCACCGGCTCAGCACTGCTGGCCGGGTTCGGCCTCGGTACGGGCTTCTCGACGGCCGCAGGGGCCGCCGAACGCACCGCGAAGGGACCCGGGGCCCCGGCGGCGTCCGGGGAGATCGCCGCCTGGCGCCCCGTCGAAGTCTCCTCCCAGGCCTACGCGCCCGCACCCGCCGAGTTCGCGGTGGACGGCATCCCCGCGCAGGGCGTCCGCGGGACCGGCTGGCGTGCGGAGGCGGGCGACCCCCAGTGGATCTCGGTCGATCTCCAGGCCGACTGCCGGGTCGACCGGATACGGCTGACCTTCGAGGCCGACGCGAGCGACCCTGTGTTCACCCCGCGCTCCGAAGGCAACCCGCGCCAGGGGACCACCGGCAGGGAACTCCTCTCCAGCTACGCGACGGAGTTCGTCGTCGAGACGTCCCGGGACCACCACTCCTGGACCGGCGTGTACCGCACCACCGCCGGAACCGGCGGCATCGTCGACATCCCGCTGCCCGAGCCGGTCGCCGCCCGCTGGGTGCGCATGACCGCCCGCAAACGTTCCAACCCCAATCCGCTCGGCCTCAACGGGTTCGAGGTGTACGGCGCCGTGGCGGGTCACCGTCCCGGTGCCACCGGCTGGACCGACTGGGGGACGCACCGCGGCGCGGCCCCCGAGCTGGCCGTCGCGGCCGACGGCACCGTGCCGCTGGAGTCGGGATGGACGCTCACCCTCGACGACTGGGCCGGCGTCGACGGCGCGAGCCTGTCCGGACCGGACGTCGACACCAGCCGCTGGCTGCCCGCCACCGTCCCCGGCACCGTGCTCGGCTCCCTCGTCGAGCAGGGCATGCTGCCTGACCCCGTCGCCGGCCTGAACAACCTGCACGTCCCAGAGGCGCTGTCCCGGCATTCCTGGTGGTACAAGCGGGATTTCGACCTGCCCCGCGGACTGCGCACCGGCAAGGGCCGGCACCTGTGGCTGGAGTTCGACGGCGTCAACCACAAGGCGGAGGTCTGGCTCAACGGCAGTGCGGTGGGCGAGGTGACGTTCCCCTTCGCCCGCTCCGCGCACGACGTCACCCGCATCCTCGCCGACCGGGGCCGCAACGCCCTAGCCGTGCGGATCACCCCGATGCCGGTGCCCGGCAGCCCCGGTGACAAGGGTCCAGCGGGCGAGGCATGGGTGGATGCTGGTGCCAACCAGATGAACTCCAACTCGCCGACGTACCTGGCGTCCTCGGGCTGGGACTGGATGCCCGCCGTCCGCGACCGCGGCGCCGGCATCTGGAACCACGTGCGGCTGCGCTCCACCGGTCACCTCGTGATCGGGGACCCCCGCGTGGACACCGCGCTGCCCGGCCTGCCCGACCTGTCGGTCGCCGAGCTCACGATCACCGTCCCGGTCCGCAACGCCGACTCCGCCGAGCACCGGGTGACCGTCTCGGCCTCCTTCGACGGCGTGCGCGTCTCCCGCACGGTGACCGTCCCTGCGGGCGGCGACACCGAGGTCACCTTCACCCCCGACGCCTTCAGCCGGCTGCGCGTGCGCGACCCCCGCCTGTGGTGGCCCAACGGCTTGGGCGAACCCGCCCTGCACGACCTCACCCTGACCGTCGAGTCCGACGGCGCCGAGAGCGACCGGCGCACCACCCGCTTCGGCATACGTCAGTTCGGCTACGAGTACGACACCCCGCTGCCCTTTATGCCGTCTGCGGACGCCTGCACCCAGAGCGTCGACCTCGGCGCGCAGCGCGCCCGGCACGTCAGGGTCCGCTGCCTGACCCGGGCCACCGGCTGGGGGAGTTCCCTGTGGACCCTTTCCGTGTTCGACGGTGCCCGCACGGGCACCGACCTCGCCCTGCACGCGCCGGCCGAGGCCTCCAGCACCGACGAGGACGGTCACGCGGCGGGCAACGTCACCGACGGCGACCCCGGCACCCGCTGGTCCTCCGCCTTCGAGGACGACCAGTGGATCCGCGTCGACCTCGGAACCACGCAGTCCTTCGACCGGGTCGACCTGGTCTGGGAACAGGCGTACGCGCTGACCTTCGTCGTGCAGGTCTCCGACGACGGCGACCAGTGGCGGGACGCGAAGTCCGTCGACAACACCGCGGTGCCGCTGCCCTTCAACAGTGGCGACGCCAGCCTGCGCGTGACGGACTTCGCCCCCCGCACCGCCCGCCACGTCCGTATCGCCTGCGGCCTGCGCCACACCAGTTGGGGCAACTCGCTGTGGTCCCTCACCGTCATCGACAGTGACCGGCCGGGCACCGACCTCGCTCTGCGCCATACGGTGAACGCCTCCACCGAGGAGGCCGACCACCCGGCAGCTCACGCCACCGACGGGAACCCCGGCACCCGCTGGGCCTCCGCATACGAGGACCAACAGTGGATCCAGGTCGATCTGGGTTCCGCGCAGCGCTTCGACCGGGTGGCGGTCCTGTGGGAGCAGGCCTACCCGAAGACGTACACCATCCAGGTCTCCGACGACGGGGACTCCTGGAGCGACGTCACGACCGTCACCAACACCCCCGACCCCTTGAAGATCAGCGTCAACGGCGTCCGCGTCCTGGTCCGCGGCGGAAACTGGGGCTGGGACGAACTGCTGCGCCGCATGCCCGCCGACCGCATGGACGCGGCCGTGCGGATGCACCGCGACATGAACTTCACGATGATCCGCAATTGGGTCGGCAGCAGCAACCGCGAGGAGTTCTACGCCGCCTGCGACGAGCACGGCATCCTGGTGTGGAACGACTTTCCCAACGCCTGGGCCATGGACCCGCCAGACCACGACGCCTTCACCTCCGTCGCCCGGGACACCGTCCTGCGTTACCGCATCCATCCGAGCGTCGCCGTCTGGTGCGGCGCCAACGAGGGCGACCCGCCGGCCGCCGTCGACGAGGGCATGCGGCAGGCGGTCGAGAGGCAGGCGCCCGGCATCCTCTACCAGAACAACTCCGCGGGCGGCATCGCCACCGGCGGCGGCCCGTACGGCTGGGTCGAGCCGGAGAGGTACTTCGATCCCGCCACCTACGGCAGCAAGGACTTCGGCTTCCACACCGAGATCGGCATGCCGGTCGTCTCCACCGCCGCGAGCACCCGGAACATGGTGGGCGACGAGAAGGAGTGGCCGATCGGCGGGGCCTGGTACCACCACGACTGGAGCGAACGCGGAAACCAGGCGCCGCAGAACTACAAGGCCGCCATCGAGAAGCGCCTCGGCACCGCGTCCGGCCTGGACGACTTCGCGCGAAAGGCGCAATTCGTCAACTACGAGAACTTCCGTGCCATGTTCGAGGCATGGAACGCCCACCTGTGGGACAACGCCAGCGGGCTGATGCTCTGGATGTCCCACCCGGCCTGGCACAGCACCGTCTGGCAGACCTACGACTACGACTTCGACGTCAACGGCGCCTACTACGGGGCCCGCGTCGCCTGCGAGCCCCTGCACGTCCAGGCCGACCCGGTCTCGGGACAGGTCATCGCGGTCAACCACGGCCGCCGGCCGCTGCGGCACGCGAGGGTCACCGCCGAGGTGTTCAACCTCGCCGGCCGGCGTATCGGCAGTGCCCGCAGCGCCCGCGTCGACGTCGAACCGGCGGCCACGGCGGAGGCGTTCACTGTGGCCTTCACCGATGCCCTGCCCGATCTGCATCTGCTGCGGCTGACCTTGGAGGACGGCGCGAGCCGGGTGTTGTCCCGCAACACTTACTGGCGCTACCGCACTCCGGAGGCGATGCGCGCCCTCAACCACGCCCGGCAGGTCAGGGTCGGGGCCTCCATCGGGCACGTGTCTCGCGTCGGGAACCGCCGGGAGACCACCGCCACGGTCCACAACCGTGGCTCCGCGGTCGCGGCGATGGTGCGGCTGTCCCTGCTGGACGCCGACGGCGGCGACCGGGTCCTGCCGACGCTCTACGGCGACAACTACCTGTGGCTGCTGCCCGGCGAGTCCCGCACGGTCACCCTGTCCTGGCCCGCCACCGCCCTGCCCTCGGGCCGGCCGGCCCTGCGGGTGGAGGGGTACAACGCGCCTGCGGCCACGGCCCGCGGCTAGTGCCGCGACCGGCGATGTTTGCCCGGCAGGAGCGTCGGCCGGTGCGTGCGATCGCAAGGCGGCCGGAAGTCCTTGTAGCGGAGCTACCAGGGCTTTTGGCCAACGCAGCGAGCGTGCGTGCTGGGCGGCGCGACGGGGCAAAGCTTGCCGGGAGGGGCACTCGACGCCGAAAGGGCCGCCCCGGTCACCGGAAGGACGACCGGGGCGGTTCCCTTCCTGTCCGCATTGTTCCGAGTTCCGTGGTCGCCGGACCGATACCCACGACGATGGCGTCCGCGTCCAGCTCGGCCCTCAGGAAGGTGGCGTCCACGGCCAACGTGGCTCCGTGTCTGCGCTGCGCGGGGCCGAAGCCCCGCTGCCGGGGCTGCGGGCGGCCACCATGCGGTCCCGTGAAGTGATGCCGGGCAAGGGTGTCCCATATCCGAGGCCGATGGTACGTGTGATGTATCGGCACGGGGCATACCTGTCGGAGCGGGCCAGGAAGGCGGACGGCCGGAGCCCGGAGAATGCCCCGAAGCCCTGCCGACGGCCCCCAGGAGGCCGAAGGTGTGAACCAGGCGTGCCGATATCTCGTTTCCCCTCTGTAGCGGGAGGCTGCCGGCGTCACGGCACCTCGCGCTCGTCCCGCCCCTTCCTCCGCTCAGGCGGAGACCCAGGAAGCCGGACGCCCGAGTGGATGTGAGGAGAGGCGAGACCATATGGGAGCCGATGCGCACAGCCGCCGGCGCGACCTGGCCGGTGCACCGGCCTCGGCGTCGGTACGAGCGGCACGTCACGTCCCTCGACCCTGCCGCGAAGTACGCCGACGGGCCCTCGCACGGCCGTTGTGACGGCATGGCGTCCCCGGGCGGTTTCACCGGCACAGGAGCAGAGATGGACCCGTCACCAGGAGGCCGTTTGCAGCAGGTCCTCGCCGAGTTCGCCGCGCAGCACCGTGCCCTCAGCAGGGCCAGGGAGCAGCTGAGCGGGCTCACGGTCACCGCACAGTCGAGGAACGGAGCGGTGGAGATCACCGTAGGTGCGGACGGCAGGGTCTCGGCGGTTCACTTCACCGGTCACCGGTTCAGGGAGATGTCGGCACGGGATCTCGCCGAGAGTGTTCTGGAGGCCCGGAGGACGGCTCGGACCGAGGCCGCCGCACGTGCCACGGCCATCGTCATGTCCGTGGAGCCCCGCCTGGCGGAGTCTCTGGCGCCGGTGCCGTGGAGCGAGGCGGTCGCGGACGGCGTGTCCGGACCCCGGTCGGTGACGGCCCGTTCACGGCCTTGAGTGGTGTCGTCGAGAGTGGTGCACACACCGAAAGCGAAGCCGCGCCGCCATCCCCGGTCCCCCAGCGGCCACGTCCGCAGCGGCCGCTGTGGGGCCAGGGCCGCCCCGGGGCGCCGTCCACCGGCCGGAACGGTCCGCTGCCCGCGGAACTCCGCGACGCCATCGTCGCCCTGTGCGTGTGCGACGCCGTGTGCGATGGCCTCGGGGGCGGGACCTGCGGTGTCCAGGAGTGTGTGCGGCCGGACGTTCCGTGGCGACGGGAGACACCCGGTGGCCGTGACGTGAGACACCTGGCGGCCGACGGGTTTCGGTGGTGGTGCACTGGGAACAGTGTCAGGACGGGAAGTCGCCTGGTGGCAGCCGGTCCTTCGGGTGTGCGGCCGGCCGCCCTGCCGAGTGTTTCCGGTATCTGGCTGGGGCGGTACCACCGCGTCACTTGTGCGGCACTCTTCTGACAGCCGGCTCTGCATACATTGCGCACGCGGGGGCTACATCGGCCTCCGGTCGCTGCATGACAGAGAACCAGGACGGCTCAGAGGACCATGGTTACGCCCCCCACGACAACCACCCGGGCAGAACTGCTCGGCACCATCATGAGGGAACACCGGGACGGGCTTGTCTCGTACGCCGAGAAGATGCTGGGCGACCACGGGCTCGCGGAGGACGTCGTCCAGGAGACGGTCATCCGTGCGTGGCGGAACATCGACCGGCTGATGCGGATGGAGGGCTCGGTTCGGGGCTGGCTCTTCACCGTGACCCGCCACCTGGTCATCGACTGGGTGCGCAAACCTCACGCACGCAGGGAGGTAGTGGGCACCACCTACAACGACCCGGCGTCCGGCGGCGACGGCACCAAGGTGGTGCGCGACGCCCTGGTGGCCAAGCATCTACTGCGCCGGCTCTCCCCCGAACACCGCGCAGTACTGGTCCACATCTACCTGTGCGACCGGACCATACAGGAGACCGCAGGGATTCTCGGCGTGCCGACGGGAACGGTCAAGTCCCGTCAGCACAACGCGCTGCGCAAGCTCCGTACCGCGCAGCCGCTCGACGAGGTCGCCTGAGCCGGCGTCGGCTCGTCGAGACACATCTCCAGCGTGGAGGTGAGCTGCCGACGGAACGATTCGGCTCGGGGGCAGTTCCCCATGTCCTGGATGAGCGCCGGCAACAGGTGCTGCTCGGCGACGATCCACTCGGCGGCCTCCGTGCGTCCGTGGAACCGCTGTGGCCGGACCCCCGGGCGGGGAGGCGGCAGGACCACGGTGCTGCGGTGCGGTGCGAGCAGTGCGGTCGCCGCATCGGCGCTGTACAGATAGTGCTCGAACATCCTGGCATGGGCGTCGGAGCGCAGGCCCGGCGGGTCCAGGACCTCACTCAACGCCGCCGCGTAGCTGCGCAGCAGCTCGTGGCAGGTGTAACGGCCCGGAACGAGTTCGACGAGCATGTGGTGATCGGCCAGTTCGGCGATGTCCTCACGCACGGTGCGCAGGTCGGTGCCGGTCAGGCTGGCGGCGGCTGGCTCGGAGATGTCCCGCGAGGGATGAAGGCTGAGCAGCCGGAACAGCAGCGCGGCACCACTGCTCAGAGCTCCGTACGAGCGTGAGAAGACACTTTGGGTATCCGTACGGGCGTCGCGACTGGACAGGGCGGCGAGGCTGTTCCGGTCCTCCCGCAGCTGGGTCACGAGCGAGGCCAGGGGGAACCGCGGCTGAAGCAGTGACCGCGTGCTGGCGACGGCCAGCGTGAGCGGCAGGCCTCCGCACAGCTTGACTATGTCCTCGGCGGCGGGGCGTTCGTTCCTGATCCGGTCGGCGCCCAGTCGGCGGTCGAGGAGTTCGAGACCCTCCTCGCAGGTCATGGGATCCAGCGTGATGACTCGGGCGTTGTCCGTGACGGCCAGGCCCTCCAGCCGCCGTCGACTGGTGACGATGGCGAGACAGCCCGGCGTGGCGGGCAGCAGCGGACGTGCCTGTTCGCAGTCACGGGCGTCGTCCAGCACGATGAGCAGGCGTCGTCCGGCCAGTGCGGTGCGGTACGCCGCGCCGAGGGCGGTGGGAGTCTGAGCCGGGCCGTGGACGATGCCGAGCGCATCGAGCACTTCGGCCATGGCCCGGCTCGGGTCGAGGGGCGGCCGGGATGCGTGGTAGCCCTGGAGGTCGATGTGGATCTGCCCGTCGGGGAAACGGTCGGAGACCATGTGGGCCCAGTGCACCGCCAAGGTCGACTTGCCGACCCCCGCCATCCCGCAGATGGCTGCGGTCATCGTCGCCGGGCGCCTCTCGTCCTCCAGTGGCAGCAGCTCCAGGCACTGCCGCAGCACCTCCTGGCGGCCTGCGAACGGCACGCAGCCCGCGGGCAGCTGGGCCGGCCTGAGGACCGTCCTCGGCTGTGGCTCCGGCGCGTCCTTGCGCGGCCCCACTCTGCGGCGCAGCAGATGTTGCTGCGCGGCCCGCAGCCCGGAGCCCGGCTCGACTTCGAGTTCCTCGGCCAACGTGCGGCGGATGCTCTCGAACTGCTGGAGTGCCTCGGCCTGGCGGCCGGTGGCCGCCAGGGCAGCGATGATCCGGGAGTGGATGGCCTCGTCGAACGGGTGGCAGTCCAAGGCACGCCGTAGCACCGTCAGGACCTCCTCGATCAACGCGGGCGCCGCGCTCAGCACGACGTCGGCGGCTTCCTTCGCCGTCGCCACGAACTCGTGTCCGACCGAGGTGAAGACGGGGTGCTGGGACACGTGGGTGCCGGCGGCGGCAACGGGGCCGCGCCACAGACGCAGCGCGTCGACGAAGTCCTGGGCGCCCTGCGCGGGGTCGCCGCCCTTGACCGCGAGCTGTGCCTGCGCGCGGAGGGCACGGAAGCGCAGCAGGTCGGAGGTGGAGGTGTCGACTTGCAGGCGGTATCCGTCGGCGGCGCGTACCAGGTGTTTCGCCTGTGTCCGGCTGCGCAGCTCCGGCTCCAGCGTCCGGCGCAGCGCGCCGATGTGGCGGTGTACGACGTTGACGGCACTGGGTGGGGGGTCGTCGTCCCACAGTATGTCCACGGCCTCGCTCAGCGTGAGGGGGCCGGGTGCGCGTAGTAGCAGCAGGGACAGCAGGGACAGTCGCTTCGGCGGACCCGGCTCGAGTTCGGTGTCGCCTCTCAGTACCCGCACGGTACCGAGGATCGAGTAGCGCACTGTCGCGTCCATCTCGCAGCCGACCTTCGCCTTTCACTACGTGTTGCTACGGCGTCGCACACCCGAACCCTCGTCACCATTTTAACCGGTGACGTAATTGTCTCGCGGTGGGCCCCGCCGACGGGGACGGAGGGGCCCGGCCTGTTGTGGCGTCCCGGCTCGGTGCGGCAGTTCGGCGCGGTGAACGCCACACTCGGCCGATCTGCCCGATGCAGTGTCAAGCGGGCGTGACACCCAGGTCGGCGCATGGTGGACCCTGGTGGTGCGCCGGAGATCTCATGCCGCCCCTCTCGGGTGTGTGGCGCCGGGCGGACATCCGCCGTTCATGGCGGAGTGACAATCGGACTTTTAAGTCCGTTCATAGTAACCGAACCTTTGGGTCCACTTTCCGTGGCCCGCGACGCCCCCCGGCCGAAGTCGAACGACGTCGGCCGAGGGGAGGAACGGGATGGAAACGGATACGGCGTCGGTCTCCGCAACCCGTGCCGCGTCCCGCAGACCGCTCGGGCGCGGAGCCCGTCGCTCAGTGGCCGGCGTCGCTGACGTCGGTGAGGAGGATGTCGTGGGCGACTGGTTCGTCGACCACGGCGATCCTGGAGGTCTGGGGCTGATAGCCGTCGGCGCCGACGATCAGGACGTACGACCCCGTGGCCGGCACATCAACGGCGTAGAAGCCGTCGGCCTCGGCGACCGACCGGCCGAGCTGTCGGCCCTCCTGGGAGACCAGCGTGACGATCGCCCCCGGCACGGGGGCGTACGCGGCGCCGCGTACGCAGCCTCCGACCGTGATGCCGCCGGAGTCGTGCGCAGCCCCGGCCAATTCCGGGCCGGCCGTCGAGTCGACCGCGGCAGGACGGTGCGTGGCCGCCGACTGCTCGGCCGGAGCTTTGGAGGCCACTTCGGACGCCCCGTCGGCCGGGAGCGGAGCCGCCGAGGAGGCCATCACGGACGTGGCATCCGCAGTCTGGGAGAGGGCGCCCTTGGCACGCAGGGGGACCTCCTTGATGAACAGCGTCACCAGGAACGCGAGCAGCGCGACCGGCGCGACGTACAGGAAGATGTCGCC
Organism: Streptomyces sp. NPDC057428; assembly: GCF_042803195.1. Classification (NCBI taxonomy): domain Bacteria; kingdom Bacillati; phylum Actinomycetota; class Actinomycetes; order Kitasatosporales; family Streptomycetaceae; genus Streptomyces; species Streptomyces sp. NPDC057428. The sequence continues at coordinate 2,283 of NZ_JBHVCT010000031.1, read as the reverse complement.
GATGCCGTGCCCGTAGGCGCTCTCCAGCCAGGTGCGCACCCCCGGCGGCAGCAGGTCCAGGTCGGGGATCGCGCCGCTGCCGGAGGCCTTGGCGGCCGCAACCTGCTCCTGGGGGCTGAGCTGCCCGATGGTCTCCGCGGCGTAGTGGCTGATCCGGGTGGACATGACCGAGCCGAGCACCGAGACACCCACCGCGCCACCCAGGGACCGGAAGAAGGTGACCGTGGAGGAGGCGGCGCCCAGGTCACCCGGAGCCACCTGGTTCTGCGTGCACAGCACCAGGTTCTGCAACGTCATTCCGACGCCGAGACCCATCAGTGCCATGAAGATCGCGATGTGCCAGTACGGGGTGTCGTACCGGAGTGTGCCCAGCAGACCCAGACCCGCTGTCAGCAGAACACCGCCGGCCAGCAGCCAGGACTTCCACTTGCCGGTCTTGGTGATGATCTGGCCGGAGAGCGTGGACGAGACGAAAAGACCACCGATGAACGGGATGGTCATGATGCCCGACCGGGTCGGGGAGTCACCGCGGGCGAGCTGGAAGTACTGGCTGAAGAAGACGGTGCCCGCGAAGAGCGCGATACCGACGAACAGCGAGGCCAGCGAGGCCAGCGCGATGGTGCGGTTGCGGAACAGGCGCAGCGGGATGATCGGCTCGGAGGCCCTCGTCTCCACGAACAGGAAGACCAGCGCCAGCACCACGGAGGCACCGACCAGGATGTACGTCTGCCAGGACAGCCAGGCGTACTTGTCGTCGGCGAAGGTGACCCAGACCAGCAGCAGGCAGACGGCCGCGGTGACGAAGAAGGCGCCGGCCCAGTCGACCTTGACCTTCCGCCTGGCCACGGGCAGGTGCAGCCTCTTCTGCAGGACGACCAGTGCGACGGCTGCGAAGGGCACGCCGACGTAGAGGCACCAGCGCCAGCCGAGCCAGCTGGTGTCGGTGATGACGCCGCCGAGCAGCGGGCCGCCCACGGTGGCGACGGCGAAGGTGGCACCGAGGTAGCCGGAGTAGCGCCCGCGTTCGCGGGGGGCGATCATCGAGGCCAGGATGATCTGCGACAGGGCCGACAGACCACCACCGCCCAGGCCCTGAATCACCCGCGCGCCGATCAGCGTCGCCGGATTCTGTGCCAGGCCGGCTGCGACTGAGCCGAGGACGAAGACGGTCAGGGCTATCTGGACCAGGGTCTTCTTGCTGAACAGGTCGGCAAGCTTGCCCCACAAGGGAGTGGACGCCGTCACTGCCAGCAGCGAGGAGGTCACGACCCAGGTGTAGGCGCTCTGGCCGCCACCGAGGTCCCCGATGATCTCGGGAAGGGCGTTGGTGACAATGGTCGACGACAGGATGGCGGCGAACAGGCCGAGCAGCAGCCCGGAGAGCGCCTCCATGATCTGCCGGTGCGTCATCGGAGCAGCGTCGGAGGAGCCTCCTCCGTGCTTGGTGTGTGCCCGCACACCGTCTGGTGTGGATGTTGCCACGGGCTTCCTCTTCTTCACGTGATGATCAAGGGTGTACGGGTGGACGGTGCGCTCCTGGCCGGCTGTACGGGGACCGGACCGTGGTCGTCGAAGCTGGCCCTGAGACGGGCCATAAGCAGGATCAGCTGGCCGACCTCGTCGTCGGACCAGTCGCTCAGCCGGTGAGAGAGCAGCTGAGTGGTCCGCTCGGCGATCTCTTCGAGCCGCTCCTGTCCCTCAGGCGTCAGACGCAGGATGCGCGAGCGCTTGTCAGCGGGGTCGGGGGACCGTTCGATCCAACCGCGGTCGACCGCATGTGTGACATGTCGGCTGGTCACCGACATGTCAACGGCGAGCAGCTCCGCGAGTCTTCTCATACGTATGTTACTTTGGCGACCGATCAGTGTCAGTACGGCGACGGAACCGCCGAGGCAGTCGGGCGGCAAATTGCGGCCCAACTCCCGCTTCACAGCGCCGAAAGCACTGAACTGACGCACCAGCTCTTCGTACTGCGTCCTCTCCGCCATGGGTACCTACCTCCTGATTTTTTTGCTTGAGGCAACCGTAGATAGGTTTGTTGCCGTCGGCAAACAAAAATAGGCATTTATGCACCAAGGCTTGGCAAAAGGCATGCAGTGCCCTCAAAACACCCAGGCGGGAAAGGGCCTCTCCGTATCCTGAGAGGCCGGGCAGAAAACATGTGTCTTCGGGTGGTGGCGGACCACCACGAGGTGACCCCGGTGGTGTGGACACTCTGACAATGGATCTTTCGATCCGAGGAAGGGTGTCCTGGTGGGACGTAAGTCTCCGTATCCGGCGGAG